>NZ_BACT01000932.1:0-4785 GCF_000333255.1 Methylobacterium sp. B1
ACGGTACCGCCCGCACCGGGGCAGGGCCCATGGCGCGCGTCAGCGGGACACGGACGTTTCCGGCGCATCCCCGAGGGAAGGTCGTGCAGATCGGACGTGGCATGCCGCGCGTGCCGCGTCGCCAGGGAGCCGCGCGCCTCCTGCATCGGCATGAAGGCCGAGAAACCGACCGCGCCCGGGACGGTGTTGTAGATCGCCTCCATGCCGCCGCGCATGTGGTAGGTCTCGTGCCAGATGCCGACGCCGCGCGTGTCCCGCAGGAAATCCCGCCACCAGATCCGATGGGGCTCGGATTTCGCCCAGGCGACCATGCTGTCGATGTCGCGCCAGTACCAGCGCATGCCCAGATGCAGCGGGCGCAGGCTGAAGATGATGTTGTTCTCGTAGTGCAGCAGGCCGTCCGGGCGTTCCGCGCCGACCGTGGCGATCCGCGGTCCGAAGCCGAGGAGAGTCCTGACGCCGGCGAGCGTCCGGACCTTCATGCCGAGATAGATCACGACGAGATCCGGATAGCCCGAGAAGTCCGGGACCCGCTCGTGCCGGTTCGCGCCCATGCTCGTCCCCATGATCGCGCCTGTATCGCCGCGTGACTCGCCCGAACCCGTAAACCGATAATATTCACCGGCCTTTCTGCAAATCAATATTCGCGCACGAAGGGTCGGCACATCTCGTGATCGAGCGATGAATGACGAAGGCCGATCCCGACGCCATGTGCCGGGCCCCCCGGGGGGACGACGCACCGGCTCTGCCATCGACGTTACCGGAGGGTCGCATCCAATCCGACGTCGGTTCAGGTTGGGGCACGCCGGCTGCCGGACGTCCGCCCGGGATTCCGCGTGGCGCAGACCGGTCGCGATGAACCGGGATGCGCGACCGCCAGGAGGCTCGACACGCTTGCGCGCCGCGCACGTCCCCGATGGCGCCGAGCGGCCCCCGTCGTCGGACGCAGGGCGTGTCGCTGGCCTGAATGGATGCCGAGAAGGGTCGGAGAACCGCAGTGGCATCGCCGCTCCGTTCAAGCGCAAAATATTCTCGTGCCGTCGCAAAATGACGAACATTCTTGCTTTCATCCAGCAAAGTAGGGAAAGCCGTTTCGTTGACTCCTTGGCCGACCGACAGGATCTTGTATTCACTGTCACGGTGAGGGCAGCGCAGGGAAGATGAAGACGCATGGGCGGTCCGGTCATGTCCCCGGGACGAACAGGGACGCCGTCCGGATCGGGTGGACGGTTCGCGCTCGAACCTCGCCGCGGTCCGAAAGACCCGTCCGGCTGATCTGCCGCCGCTGCTGACTCCACGAACGCGGCCGCCTCGAAGGAACCGGCTCGGATCGCACCGCGAACCGGGACCTGTGCTACGGCGCCGCAGACCGAACGCCTCCCGCCGCACCCGCTACAGACGCCAGGCCCGATTCATGATCCCGAACCGCCGATCCCTCCTGGCCGCCGGCCTCGCCCTGGCGTGCCTGGGCAGCCTCTCGTCGCGCGAGGCCCGGGCCGAGGATCCGAAGGAGGTCCGCCTGGACTGGGCGACCTACAATCCGGTCGGCCTGCTCCTGAAGGAGAAGGGCTTCCTCGAGGAGGCGCTGGCGCCGCGGGGCATCAAGGTCCGCTGGGTCCAGTCGCTCGGCTCCAACAAGGCGCTCGAATTCCTGAACGCCGGCGCCATCGATTTCGGCTCGGCGGCCGGCGCCGCAGCCCTCGTGGCGCGGATCAACGGCAATCCGATCAAGGCGATCTACGCCTATTCGCGCCCGGAATGGACGGCGCTCGTCACCCGCAAGGACAGCGGCATCGCCAAGCCCGCCGATCTCAAGGGCAAGCGCGTCGCCGTCACCCGGGGCACCGATCCGCACATCTTCCTGATCCGCGCGCTCCAGAGCGCCGGCCTCACCGAGCGCGACGCCAAGCTCGTGCTGCTGCAGCATCCGGACGGCCGGACCGCCCTCGACCGCGGCGACGTCGATGCCTGGGCCGGCCTCGATCCGATGATGGCGGCCGCCGAGATCGAGAACGGCGACGTGCTGTTCTACCGGGATGCCGCCGCGAACACCTGGGGCCTGCTGGACGTCCGGGAGGAGTTCGCGACGGCCCATCCCGACCTCGTCCGGACGGTGATCGCCGCTTACGAGCGGGCCCGCGCCTACGCGCTCGCCAACCCCCAGGCCCTCGCCGCGTCCCTCGTTGCGGCCACGAAGCTGCCCGAGCCGGTGATCGCCCGTCAGCTCGAGCGGACCGACCTGTCCCAGCCGGCGATAGGCGCAGCCCAGGCCCAGTCGATCAAGGCGGCCGGAACAGCCCTGCAGCAGGCGGGCGTGATCCCGGCGGGTACCGACGTGGCCGCGGCCGTCGACGGCCTGCTCGACGCGCGCTTCAATCCCGTCGCCGGACAGTGAGCGGCAGCGTGCCGCTGCTGCGGCGGGGCGGCCGCGCGGGTTTGGGGCTTCTATTGCCGCTCGTCGCGGCGATCGGTTGGGAGATCGCGGTGGCGACGGGCGCGGCCTCCGGACGGCTGCTCCCGCCGCCGAGCCGGATCGGCGCGACCCTCTGGGAGCTCGCGGTGTCGGGCGATCTCTGGCTTCACGTCGAGGCGACCCTCGTGCGGGTCGGCCTCGGCTTCCTGTGCGGAGCGGCGGCCGGGATCATCGCGGGTGCCCTCGTCGCGACGATCCCGCTGCTGCGCTGGCTCGTCGATCCGAGCCTGCAGGCCCTGCGCGCCGTCCCGTCTCTGGCCTGGGTGCCGCTCTTCATCCTGTGGTTCGGCATCCTGGAGACGCCGAAGGTGCTGCTGATCGCCGTGGGCGTGTTCTTCCCCGTCTATGTCGGCGTCTCGGGGGCGATCGCCTCGGTGGACCGCAAGCTGGTCGAGGTCGGGCGGATCTTCCGCCTGTCCCGCCTTGCCCTCGCCCGCCGGATCCTGTTGCCGGCTGTGCTGCCGGCGACCCTCGTCGGGCTGCGCACGGGGCTCGGTCTCGGCTTCCTGTTCGTCGTGGCGGCGGAACTGATGGGCGCCTCCGAGGGCCTCGGCTATCTGCTCGTGGACGGCCAGCAGTTCAGCAAGCCGGATCAGATCGTGGCGGCGATCATCGCCTTTGCCCTCGTGGGCAAGGCGGCCGACATGGCCCTGCTGACGCTGACACGGCCCCTGACCCGATGGCAGGATACCGTGCGGGACAGCCTGTGACCGCAGGATTGGGGCTGACGCGCGGCGCGGAACCGGGGACGGTCCCGCGCCGCGGTTCCAATCCGATCCCCATCCCGCGACCGCGCGAGAGACGCCCGTGCTGACCGTCGACGACCTCTCCAAGACCTATGCCGACGGCACGCGGGCCCTGTCGGCCATCGACCTGTCGGTCCAGCAGGGCGAGATCGTCGCGCTGATCGGCGGCTCGGGCTGCGGAAAGACGACGCTGCTCCGGCTGATCGCGGGGCTCGATCAGGCGAGCCAAGGCGCCGTGCAGGTCGACGGCGAGACGATCCGCGCGCCGCATCCGAGCGTCGGCGTCGTGTTCCAGGAGCCGCGGCTGCTGCCCTGGCTCGACGTGGCCGGCAATGTCAGCTTCGGCCTCGCCGACCTCCCGCGGTCCGAGCGCCGGGCGCGCGTGACCCATGCTCTGGAGCGGGTCGGCCTCGCCGAGCACGGTGGCCGCTGGCCCCGGGAACTGTCCGGAGGCCAGCAGCAGCGCGTGGCCATCGCCCGGGCCTTCGTGGCGCGGCCGCGAGTCCTGCTCCTCGACGAGCCGTTCTCCGCCCTCGACGCCTTCACCCGGAAGGGATTGCACGAGCAGCTCCTCGATCTCTGGGCCGAGTCGAAGCCGACGATCCTGATCGTCACGCACGATGTCGGAGAGGCCGTCACCCTGGCCGACCGGGTGGTGGTAATGCGGCCGCGGCCGGGACGCCTGGACGAGACCGTGCCGATCGGGCTCGCCCGGCCGCGCGAACCGGTGGCGGCGACCTACGAGGACGCCGTGCGCCGCGTGCTGGCCGCCCTCGATCACTCCCTGCGCCCGGCCTCGGCCAACCGGCCGGCCGCCCCCGAGACCCGCGCGAGCTGGTGGTAGGACCAGCGGCGACCTGCGGCGCGAGGCCGGATCGGCCCGCCGTCAGGACCCGATCGCGGTCAGCTCCAGATCCGCGGGATCCACGCGCCGGAACCGGGCGAAGCGGAGCGCCAGCACCGGCAGGATCAGCAGGTTCAGCACCGTCGAGGTGACGAGGCCGCCGAGGATCACGAGCGCCATCGGGCCCTCGATCTCACGGCCGGGCTCGCCGGCGCCGAGCGCCAGCGGCAGCAGGCCGAGACCCGTGACCAGGGAGGTCATCAGGATCGGCACCATCCGGTCCGCGGCGCCCTCCGCCGCCGTGGCCGCGTCCCAGGATCGCCCGTCCCGGGTTACCATCTGCTCGTAATGGGCGATCAGCATCACGCTGTTACGCAGCGAGATGCCCGACAGGGTCACGAACCCGACGATCGAGCCGAGCGACAAGACCCCGCCGGTCAGCGCCGCCGCGGCCACGCCGCCCACGAAGGCGAAGGGCAGGTTGACGAGCACCAGCAGCAGGTTCGCCGCCGAACCGGTCACGATGGCGAGGAGCACCACGATCCCGAAGCCGGCGAGCCCGGCATGGACGAGGAGGTCGCGGCGGGCGGCCGCCTGGGCCTCGGCAGCGCCCGAGAAGGTCACGTAGACCCCCTCGGGCAGCCGAACCTCGCGGGCGATCTTGCGCTTGGCCGCCGCCACGAATCCCGCCAGATCGCGGTCGGCGACATTCGCGGTACCGC
>NZ_BACT01000931.1:0-10513 GCF_000333255.1 Methylobacterium sp. B1
ATGATCTCCTTGCGGCTCGACGAGGTGTAGCAACCGACGACGTGGCGGATGCCCGCGCCGAGGAGCTGTTCGGCGCCGGTGGCGTATCCGGCGAGGGCGCCCTGCGGGTCGCAGATTACCGGCTCGAGGGTGATGTCGCCCTGCGCGTTCACCTCCTCGACCGCCAGCCGTGCCCCGTTCAGCATGGCCCGCCCCACGAGGCCGTAGGGACCGTCCGTGGAGAACAGGATGCCGATGCTGTGATGGCTGAGGCCCATGCAATCCTTCAGAACGCAAAAAGCCCGCCAGTGCGTGAGCACTGCGGGCGGCATCGCCGGGAAAGGTCGAGACATTGTGGCGCGAAACTGGGCAGCTTTGCCCCGCGCCTGAAAACTAGGCTCTTCGGTTATGAAGCCCGTGTCAAGGCCCGCGCGGTCCTTTCGGAGGTTGCGTCCCGCCCCTCTCTGCGCGGCCTTCGACGCGGCTCTTCAGCCCTGCCACCCGTTCCTTCCGGCGCGGGACCACGTCAGCTTCCGCGATAGGTCGCGTAGCTCCACGGCGTGACGAGCAAGGGGACGTGATAGCGCCCGTCCGGGTCGCAGACCCCGAATCGGACGGGGATGACATCGAGAAAGGGTGGCGATCCGTCCAGGCCCGTCCGGGCGAAATACGCGCCGACGTGGAAGAGCAATTCGTAGGTGCCGGCCGACAGAGTCGCCTCGTCCAGCAGGGGACTGTCGGTCCGCCCGTCGGCATTGGTGACAGCCGAGGCGATAGGCTCCGCCGTCCCGTCGGCGGCGAGGCGGCGCAGTTCGATGACCACGCCGGCAGCCGGCCTGCCCGAGGTGGTGTCCAGCACGTGCGTCGAGAGATGGCCCATGGCGAGAATCCTATCGACGACCCGTCCGCGGGCCCGGCGGAGGCGGGTGAGACGAGCACGCGGATCCCGCAGGTGCAACCCGAAAAGAGGACGTCATCCCTCCAACCGCTCCTCACGTCCCCGAGCCTTCGCGCGCGGAATCGGCGCGCCGGCACGGATCCGAGGACTGGTCGCGATCCCGGCTCTCGCGCCAGGCCGGCGACAGGCGCCGATGATTATTCCGATTTCCGGAATGATGTGCTGCGCAGAACGCGCATTCCGCCGAAGCCGCGACGGCAGCATTCTACCGTCGCGGCGCGGGGCAATCCCGGCCCCCGACGGAGAATCGCCACCATGAAGCTCTACCATCATCCCCTCTCGGGCCACGCGCACCGGGCTCGCCTGTTCCTGTCCCTGGTCGGCGCGCCGCATGAGCTGGTCGAGGTCGACCTGAAGGCGGGCGAGCACAGGACACCGGCCTTTCGCGCGATGAACCCGTTCGGTCAGGTACCGGTGCTGGACGACGACGGCGTGATCGTCTCCGATTCCAACGCCATCCTGGTCTACGTCGCGAAACGGCTCGGCCGGTCCGATTGGCTGCCCGAGGATCCGCAGGGCGCGGCGGCGGTCCAGCGCTGGTTGTCGGTCGCGGCGGGTGAACTCGCCTACGGACCGGCCGCGGCCCGGCTGATCACGGTCTTCGGCGCCACGTTCAATCCGGAGGAGGTGATCGCCCGGGCGCACACGCTTCTGGCGCGGCTCGAGGCGCATCTCGACGGGCGGGACTGGCTCGCGGCCGAGCGGCCGACCATCGCGGATGTGGCACTCTACAGCTACCTGGCCCGGGCCCCGGAGGGCAACGTGGATCTGTCGAGCTATGCGAACGTCGAGGCGTTCCTGCGCCGGGTCGAAAGCCTGCCGGGCTTCGTCCCTCTCGCGAAGACACCCGCCGGCCTCACGGCCGCGGGGTGACCGGCAGGCCTGGATGCAACCGCATCCGGGAGCGGATTCGAGCGGAGGGCGCCATGATCAATGACGGTCAGACCTTTGCGAAGCTGCCGACCTGGCATGCCGGCGAAAAGTCCATTCAGGAGACGGTCGGCGCCGCCGAACGGATGGAAATGATCGGACAGAGGGTGGTGCGGGACTTCATGCCCGATCAGCACCGCGCCTTCTATGCGCAGATTCCCTTCGTCGTTCTCGGCAGCGTCGACCGGCGCGGCGATGCCTGGGCCACGCTTCTCGCCGGCGGCCCGGGCTTCATCACCTCACCGACACCGACGGCCCTCGACATCGCCGTGCGGCCCGACCCGGGCGATCCCGCGGCTGAGGGTACGGGGGAGGGCGACGCGATCGGTCTCCTCGGGATCGAGCTGCACAGCCGTCGACGGAACCGCGTCAACGGGATCGTCCGGTCCACGGCCGGCGGGATCCTGCACTTCGACGTCGATCAGAGCTTCGGAAACTGTCCGCAGTACATCCAGCTCCGCGACATGACCGTCCTCGGGGATCTTCGCGCGCCCGTCGCTGCCCCGGTCGAGGAGCGCGCGGACCTCGACGAGGCGGCGCGGTCCCTGATCGCGGCGGCCGACACGTTCTTCGTGGCGTCGTATGCCGACCGCGAGGGCCGGCGCCAGGTCGACGTCTCGCATCGCGGCGGCAAGGCGGGCTTCGTCCGTGTCGCTGCGGACGGTACGCTCACGATCCCCGACTTCGCCGGAAACCTGTTTTTCGCCACCCTCGGCAACATCCACCTCAACGGCAGGGCAGGGCTGGTCTTCACCGATTTCGCGACGGGTGATCTTCTCCACCTGACCGGCGACGCCGCCGTGATCCTGGATTCGCCAGAGCTCGCCGCCTTCCAGGGCGCCGAGCGTCTCTGGAGCTTCCGGCCGCGCCGGGTCATCCGTCGGCGGGGCGCCCTCCCGCTGCGGTGGTCGTTCCAGGCGGATGGATGGTCGCCGAACGCGCTGATGACCGGCGACTGGGTGGAGGCGGCCGATCGCGTCCGGGCGACCGAGCGTGCCGCGCATTGGCGGCCCTTCCGGGTGACGAAGATCACCGACGAGAGCCGCTCCATCCGGTCCTTCCATCTGGCTCCGGACGACGGAGCCGGACGGCTCTCGCACCGTGCGGGCCAGCATCTCCCGATCCGCGTGACGCTGCCCGGAGCGGACGCGCCGGTGATCCGCACCTACACGCTCTCGGTCGCGCCCTCCGACCCGACCTACCGCATCAGCGTGAAGCGCGACGGCATCGTCTCGCAGCACCTGCACGACCGCCTCCAGGTTGGGGACATCATCGAGGCGCGGGCGCCGGGCGGAGATTTTTCCCTCGATGCCCACGCGGCGCGCCCCGCGGTGCTGCTGGCCGGCGGCGTCGGGATAACGCCGCTCCTGGCGATGCTCCGGCACGTGGTCTACGAGGGCCTGCGCACCCGCAACATCCGACCGACCACGCTCTTCTACGCCGCACGTGCGCGGTCCGATCGCGCCTTCGACGCGGAATTGTCCGAGGTGGCCGCAGCGGCGCAGGGCTCCGTCCGGATCGTGCGCGTCCTGAGCGACGTCTCCGACGCCCGGGCCGGCGTCGATTACGAGGCCGCGGGCCGGATCGACATGGCGCTGCTCACGCGCTTCCTGGCTTTCGCCGATTACGACTTCTACCTGTGCGGGCCGCCGACCTTCACGCAGGCGCTCTATGACGGGTTGCGCGGCTACACCGTGTCGGACGACAGGATCCACGCGGAGGCGTTCGGCCCCTCCGCGCTGGTCCGGACGGCGGGGTCGGAGGGCGCCGCGCCGCCCCGCCCGCCACCCTCAACGAAACCGGTGCCCGTCGCCTTCCTCGACACCGGCAAGGAGGCGCGCTGGACCCCCGAGTCCGGTAGCCTCCTCGACCTCGCCGAAGCCCGCGGCCTCGCACCCGCCTTCAGTTGCCGGGAAGGCAGTTGCGGGACCTGCCGCACAAAGCTGCTCGCCGGCGCCGTGACCTATCGCAAGGAACCGAGCGCCGCCGTAACTGAGGACGAAGTGCTGATCTGCTCGGCCGTGCCCGCCGAAGGCACGGACCGGGTGCAACTCGCGCTGTGACGCCCGGCACGCTTCACCCGACTCCGTTTTCCACCTTCCGGGATCGTCGGCGGCCGATCATTGTGCGCGGCGTCGATATCGGGCCCGGGCCCCGCAACCTCGCGCACCCCAGGAGTACACCATGTCCCGTCCCCCGCTGCCGCCCTTCGATGAGCAGAGCGCGATCGCGAAGGTTCGCCTCGCCGAGGATGGCTGGAACGGCCGCGACCCGGCCAAGGTCGCCCTGGCCTACACGACCGATACCCGCTGGCGGAATCGCGCCGAGTTCCTGAACGGACGCGCGGAGGTGGAGGCTTTCCTGACCCGCAAGTGGAACCGGGAGCTCGACTACCGCCTCATCAAGGAGCTCTGGGCCTTCACCGGCAACCGGATCGCCGTGCGCTACGCCTATGAGTACCACGACGACAGCGGCCACTGGTTCCGGGCCTACGGCAACGAGAACTGGGAATTCGCCGAGGACGGGCTGATGCGCTACCGGCACAGCAGCATCAACGAGCTGCCCATCGCGGAAGCGGACCGCAAGTTTCACTGGCCCCTCGGACGCCGGCCGGACGATCATCCGGGCCTGAGCCATTTCGGCTTCTGATCACCGGCCCGGCGGGTGAGGGGAGCCTGGACCGGGCGTCGGCGGCGCGGTCCGTTTCGCGAAGCCCAGGAGCGAGGCCTTGGATCGTTGGCAAACCATGCGCGTCTTCGCCAAGGTCGCCGAGACGGGGAGCTTCGCGCAGACCGCCCGCCTCCTGCACATGAGCCCGCCGGCCGTCACGCGTGCTGTGGCGGCCCTCGAGGAGACCATCGGCGCCCGGCTCCTGATCCGGACGACCCGCTCCGTGAAGCTCACGGAGGCGGGCAGCCGCTACTACGAGGATTGCCGGCGGATCCTGGCCGACATCGCCGAGGCCGAGTCGGCGGCGGCCGGCTCCAATGCGACGCCCTCGGGGACGCTCGCGGTCACGGCCTCCGTGCTGTTCGGGAAGATGCACGTCCTCCCGATCGTGACCCACTACCTCGACACCTACCCGACCATGTCGGCGCGGACCCTGTTCGTCGATCGGCCCGTCAACATCGTCGAGGAAGGGATCGATGTCGCGATCCGGATCGGCCGCTTGACCGATTCCGGATTGACGGCGGCCCGGGTCGGGTCGGTCCGCCATGTCATCTGCGGCGCCCCGGCCTATTTCGCGCGCCACGGCGTGCCGACGACGCCGGCGGATCTGAAGCGGCACCGGATCGCAGTCTCCACCGGCGCCTGGGCGTCGCCGGAATGGCGGTTCGCGGGGAACGAGCGGGTGGTCGTCCATCCCACCCTTCAGAGCAACACCAACGAGGTTCCGATCGCCGCCGCCCGGTCAGGCTGGGGGCTGACGCGGGTCCTGCACTACCAGATTGGCCCGGATCTGCTCGAAGGCCGCCTCAGGATCGTGCTCGACGAGTACGAGGAGGCACCGATACCCGTCCACGTGCTGTATCCCGAAGGCCGGCGCGCACCCGCGAAGGTGCGGACCTTCGTCGACCTCGCGGTGTCGCAGCTGCGCGCCAACCGGACTTTGAACTGAACCATCGCGGCGCAGCCGCCGACCCGGCCGAGTGCGGTCGCATTGGTCGCAGCCCCGGATGAGGAAAGGGTGGTTCACTCTCAGGTTAGCTTTCTATGATCTTCCGCATCCAGTGCGGGTAGGAGGCGAGACGTGACGACATCCGAGCGCTCGACCCTGCGCAGCTGCGCTCCTGTAACGGGCCGCGCGGATCGCGATGCTAGGCGCTCAGCGTGCATGGATCGGTGGTGCGGTCTGCGCACTCCGCCGCGCCCGGCCGCGACCTGAAGGGGAAAGACGCATGGACCAGTGGACCCGTCTGGACCCGATCTACGATTCCGAGGCGGCCGCCCGAACCATTGCCGCCGCCGCCGCGGCGCGCGCGGATGCCCAGGACCATGACGGCGGCTTCCCGCAGGACGATGTTGCCGATCTCGCGCGGCTCGGGCTGCTCGCCGCCCCGGTCCCGGTGGAACAGGGCGGGGCCGGCCTGGGGACGGAGCCGGGAGCCGGCGCCCTGGCCGAGGTTCTGCGGTTGGTCGGCTACGGCAGCCTCGCCCTCGGCCGACTCTACGAGGGACACGTCAACGCCATCCAGCTCATTGCCCGGTACGGCACGCCCGACCAGCGAAGCCGCCTGTTCGCCGACGCGCGCGCCGGTCATCTGTTCGGAGTCTGGAATACGGAGCCGGCCGAGGGCGGCTTGCGGGTCGAGGCGCGCGATACGGACGGACAACTTTTCGGCGTGAAGACCTTCGCGTCGGGCGCCGGCTACGTCACCCGCGCCCTCGTGACCGCCCGGCATCCGGACCGGGCCGGCGTGGCGATGATGGTGGTGCCGCTCGAAGCCGGCACCCGGGCCGATCTCTCGGCCTGGCGCGCACAGGGCATGCGCGCTTCGGCGACCGGCACGGTCGATTTCACCGGTCTCGCCGTCAATGCCGGCGACATCCTGGGCCAGCCCGACGATTATTTCCAGCAGCCGGCCTTCTCGGGCGGCGCGTGGCGCTTCGCGGCGGTCCAGCTCGGCGGCATCGAAGCCGTGTTCGATGCTTGGCGCGGCCACCTGAACCGGACCGGCCGGGGCGGCGACCCGCACCAATTGGCCCGCCTCGGCGAGGGGGCCATCGCGGTCGAGGGGGCGCGGCTCTGGATCGAGCGCGGCGCGCAGGTCGCATCGGACGCCGGGATGCCGCCCGCACGCGTGGTCGCCTACATCAACTTGGTCCGCCTCGCGGTCGAGCGTGCCGGCCTCGATGTCCTCCAGCTGGCCCAGCGCTCGGTCGGCTTGCAGGGATTCATGCGCGGCCATAGGCTGGAGCGGCTCGCGCGCGACCTCGCCACCTATCTGCGCCAGCCCGGACCGGATCATGCGCTCACCGCCGCGGCGTCCGAAATCCTGCAAGCCGACGCCATGGCCGGAGACCTGTGGACCGAGACCGCGGCATGACCAGGCCGATGAACCGCGAAGCCGCGCCGCAGAGTGTCTGGCTGGACACCCCGCACCGCTACGGCCGCATCAGCCGCGGCTTACACTGGCTGATGGCCGCCCTCTTCGCGTGGCAATTCACGGGCGCGCTGCTCTACGTCGCGATCGGTGACACCGCGCTCACGCGCCTCGTCGGCGGGAGCCACTTCACCCTTGGCTTCACGCTGTTCGTGCTCGTGCTCCTGCGCGGGGCCTGGGGACTCGCGAATCTCCACCGGCGCCCGTCGCATCCGGGCGCTCCGGGGCGCGCCGCCGTGGCCGGTCATGGCCTGATCTATCTGCTGATGATCCTCGTCCCCGGCCTCGCGCTTCTGCGCCAGTACGGTTCGGGCAAGCCCTTCGCGCCCTACGGCCTCCCCCTGATGCCGGAGCGGGACACGAAGATCGCCTGGATGATGCTTCCCGCCGATCTGTTCCATTACTGGCTGGGCTTCACGCTCCTGGCGGTCGTCCTCGGCCATGCCGCGATGGCCTTCCTGCATCGCAGGTTCTGGAACGAGGCTGTCCTGACGCGCATGACGTGAACGGCGGCGCGCCGGCGCTCGAGGTCCTCAGGCCGTCGGGTCCTCCGCTGCGGCCGGTCTCCGGTCGGGCAACGGCGCGTCCAGGGTGAAGACGACGCCGCGGGGGCGGTACTCGATTTCCGCCGAGCCTCCCATCTCGGCGGCCAGCGCCCGCTCGATCAGGCGCGTGCCGAAGCCGCCGCGGGCCGGCGCCGTCACCGCAGGTCCGCCGATTTCCTCCCAACGGAACCAGAGGTGGGCTGGCCTCGCCCCATCCACCACGTCCCAGTTCAGGATCACCCGTCCCCTGTCGTTCGACAGGGCGCCGTACTTGACCGCGTTGGTCGCCAGCTCGTGCAGCGCCATCGTGAAGGCGAGGGTCAGGCGCGGCGTCAGCCACACCTCCGGGCCGTTGATCAGGAACCTCTGCCCCGCGCCGCCGCGGAACGGCTGCAATGTGCCCTCCACGATCACGGTCAGCGTGGCGCCGATCCAGCTCTCGCGGGTCAGAACGTCGTGGGCGGCCGAGAGCGATTGCAGCCGTGCGTCGAGGGTCTTGTGCGCCTCCTCCACGGAGGATGCGTTGCGCAGAGTCTGGTGCGCGATGGACTGCATGGTCGCCATCGAGTTCTTCACCCGGTGGTTCAGCTCGTCGGCCAGGAGGGTGCGGTGTTCCTCTGCGCGCTTGCGCTCGGTCACGTCGATGGAGACGCCGGCCATGCTCAGCGGCTGGCCGACCGCGTCGTAGAAGGTCTGGCCGCGGATCTGCAGCCAGCGCAGCTCGCCACGCGGCGTGCGCGCCCGGTACTCGATGTCGTAGTCGCTGTGCTCGCGGATCGAGGTCTGCACCGCCGCCTGCATGCGCGGGCGGTCCTCGGGATCGATCGCCGCGATCAGATCCTCGTAGCTGAACGGGTCGTCGGCCGCCCGTCCGAAATTCTCCTTGCAGGTTTCGGAGGCCACCAGGCGCATGTCGGCGAGATCGAGGGTCCAGGAGCCGAAGCGTCCGGCCTTCAGGATGAAGCGCAGCCGCTCTTCGCTGCGGGTGAGGTCGCTGGTGCGACGCTCCACCTCCAGCTCCAGCGCCAGCCGGTCGCGATGCATCCGCGCAAGCTTGTCCCGCTCCAGGGTCACGTCGAACTGCGACGCGAAGAAATAGGTCAACTCACCGTCGCGATCGAAGACCGGCGAGATCAGGAGCCGATTCCAGAAAAGCTCACCGCTCTTCTTGTGGTTCAACAGCTCGATCTCGATCGGCACCCGGCGCGCGATGGCCGCTCTGATCTTGGCGATATCGGCGCGGTTGGTCTCGGGCCCCTGCAGGAACCGACAGTTCCGCCCGATGATCTCGTCATGGGCGTAACCGGTCAGCGTGGAGAAGGCGGCATTGACGAAGACGATGGGATTGTCCGGCTGATTGGGATCGGTGATCAGCATCGGCATCCGCGTCGCCCGAACGGCGGATACGAACGGGTCGGAACTCGCGCCGATGCGCGCAAACTCCGCTTCGAAGCGGGTGCGTTCCTGCTGATCCGTCAATGCCCCGTCGCCCCTGCCACGACCTGCACATGGCGGCCTTCGACCGTGATGGCTCCTCGTATCACAGGGATTATCGCTTGTGCGCAATCATCTTAATGGCCAAGACGCCGCAGGCCGGTCGCTGCACGCGGCGACCGGCCGCCACCCCTAGGTCCTGGCTGGATGAGGCCCGAAGCCTGCCGGCGGGCGCGAGCCGAGATGGTCCCGCAGGGTTCGGCCTTCGTACTCGGTGCGGAACAGGCCGCGCCGGCGAAGCTCCGGCAGGACCAGCGCGATGAAATCCTCGAGGCCGCCGGGCAGCGTCGGGGGCATGATGTTGAAGCCGTCCGCCCCGCCAGCCCGGAACCGCTCCTCCATCTCGTCCGCGATCTGGGCGGCCGTGCCGATGATCTGCGAGTGGCCGCGGGCGCCCGCGATGCGCAGGTAGAGCTGACGCAGGGTCAGACCTTCGCGACGGGCGAGATCGACCATCAGCTGCTGGCGGGACTTGATGCCGTCCGTCTCGGGCAATTCCGGGACGGGCCCGTCGGGATCGTAGCCCGACAGGTCGTGGCCGCCGATCATGCGTCCGAGCAGCGCGAGGCCGACGACGGGATCGATCAGGTCCTGCAGGGCTTCGAACTTCGCCCGCGCCTCGGCCTCGCTGCGGCCGACGACGGGAAACAGGCCCGGCATCACCTTCAGATCGTCCGGGGCGCGGCCGAACCGCGCCATCCGCTCCTTCAGGTCGCCGTAGAAGGCCACCGCCTCCTCCAGCGTCTGATTGGCCGTGAACACGATCTCGGCGGTGCGCGCCGCCAGATCCTTGCCGGGCCCGGAGGAGCCGGCCTGCACCAGCACGGGCTGTCCCTGCGGCGTGCGCGAGATGTTGAGCGGCCCGCGCACCTCGAAATGGCTGCCGCGGTGGTTCAACGGGCGGAAGCCATCCGGCTTCGAGAATTGCCCGCTGGCGCGGTCGATGATCACCGCGCCATCGTCCCAGGTGTTCCAGAGGCCGAGGACCACGTCCACGAACTCCTCCGCGCGCTCGTAGCGGTCGGCGTGGCGGGCGATCCGGTCGCCGCCGAAATTCGCCGCCTCGGCGTCGGTCGCGGAGGTGACGAGATTCCAGCCGGCCCGTCCGCCGCTGAGGTGATCGAGGGACGCGAACCGGCGCGCGACGTTGTAGGGCTCGTTGAAGCTGGTGGAGGTGGTGGCGACGAGACCGATCCGACTCGTCACCGCCGCGAGTGCCGACAGGAGCGTCACCGGCTCGAAATGGGTGGAGCGCGCGGTGCGCTCGCTGGATCGGAGATCGAGGTCGCGGATGCCGGTGCCATCTTCGAGGAAGATGAGATCGAACTTGGCGGCTTCGGCCCGCTGCGCCCAGCCGACATAGCGCTCGAGGACCAGACCGCCGTCGGCTTCGCTGGAGGAATGGCGCCAGCCCGCAACATGGTGGCCGGTCGCGTAGAAGAATGCGCCGAGGCGCAGGGTGCCCTGTCTCATCGAACCGACCGTCATCGAGGCTGATCTGC
>NZ_BACT01000930.1:0-2343 GCF_000333255.1 Methylobacterium sp. B1
CGAGGAGATCGTGTGGGAGGCGTGCTGGCTCTTGGGGTCGATGCAGACCTTGCCCTCCGGCGCGTCCACGCAGACGTCGCCGGCCGCGATGACCTTGCGCAGGTCGGCCCGCTTGGTCGAGCCGTTCGCCCGCTCCACCATCTGCTTGTAGAGGTAGACCGCGAGGTAGGAGTTCTCGGCCTCCTGGTTGACGTAGGGTTCGTTCGGGAACTTCGCCTTCCACTTGGCGAGGAAGGCCTTGCTCGACGGGCTGTCGACCTCTTCGATGTAGTTCGTGGTCACGTACATGTTGGCGAGGCTCGGGGGCTGGAAGCGCTTGTGCTCGTAGCCCTGGCCGATATTGACCGAGGACCCCATCGGGATCTTCAAATTCGCGGCCGCCGCCTGCTCGTAATAGGAGGCCTGCGCGGTGCCGACGAGCAGCGTCATCAGGATGTCGGGCTTGGCCTTCTGGATGTTCTGGATCGTCTGCGAGAACTGCGACACGCCGAGGGGGATGAATTCCTCCCCGACCATCTCGCCGCCGTTCTCCTTGACGATGTTGCGCACCCACTCGGCCGAGATCTGACCGAAATTGTAGTCGGCCGCGATCGTGTAGACCCGCTTGCCGAACTTCTCCATCATCCACGGGATCAGCGTCGAGAATTGCTGCTCCGGCACCGCGCCCGTGATGACCATGTGGCCGTCGCAGACGCCGCCCTCGTACTGGTTGTTGTAGAAGGCGAAGCCGTCGAGCTGGTCGACGATCGGCCTGTAGGCTTCGCGGGACGCGCTGGAGAAGCCCGCGAAGACGGCGTTGACCTTGTCGCGCTGGAGCACGCGGCGCATGAATTCCTGATAGCGCGTGTTGTCCGACTGCGTGTCGTAGATCACGAGTTCCAGCTTGCGCCCGGCGATGCCGCCGGCGGCGTTGATCTCGTCCGCGGCGAGCTGGATTCCGTGGACCTTGCCGATCGTGGCGAGGGCGAAGTCGCCGGACTGGTCCTCGAGGACGCCGAGCTTGATCGGGTCGGCGGCGCGAGCCGCGGGGGCGGCCAAAGGTGTGCTCAGGAGCAGGGCGGCCGCGAGGGCGGACAGGCGGGATCCGCGGGGCGTTCTCGGCATCAGGGCATCCTCGTCTTCGGGGGGCGAAAGAACTTCAGGAGCGGGTCAGTCGCGGCGCCACGGTGGGCGCCACGGGGGACGGCCGGGCGCGGATGAGCGCTTCGCAGTACGCTTCGAGGGGTTGGCGGGCGCGCATCGCTTCGCGGCGCAGGGCCTCGTAGGCCGCGTCGTCGTCGAGGCCGTGCTCTTGCATCAGCCGCAGGATCGCCTTGACGACGTGGCGCCGGCCGCGCCGCCGCTCCTCGTGGCGGGCCAGCTGTTCCTCGAGCACGCGCCGTCGGTTGTGCTCGTTCACCGCGAGGAACAGAGCGGCGTAGACCGAGGCACCGTGGATCGGCTTGCGCAGCAGCCCGGTGGCGCCGAGCTGGAGCAGCCCCTTGAGCCGGCTGGGCGCCTCGGCGCCGACGAGCCCGACCACGGGCACTGGCGGCAGATCGGAGACGGCGCTCGCCGCGATGCCCGGCAGCGGCAGGTCGCCGTCCACGATGACGATGTGGCGCTCGGGGTCGAGGCTCTCGAAATCGAGCCAGGGCGCTTCGCCGGCCGGGACGACCGAGGCGACCGTGAGCCCCAGCTTCAACAGGGTGCCGGCGAGAACCTCGGTGGCGGTGCCCGGCGGCGCGATCAGCAGGGCCTGCGCGCCACTGAAGTTCTGGATCAGGCGGGGATTCGTCATGGCACCACCCGCAGGCGCGGACGCCGGCTCACCGGCACGACGCGCGGGTCGCTGCGCACGAGATAGGGATCCGGCGCCACCGGCTCGTCCGCTTGCGCCACGATGCTGAAGCGGGCAGCCGCCGTCGAGAGGCCGATCCGGGGCGTCAAACAGGCATGGAGCGTGGTCTCGTCGAGACGGACCGGCCCCTGCGGCGCGTCGAACGCGTCCATGCAGGCGGTCCTGCGCACCGTCGCGGCGTCCTCCGTCCCGGCCCGCGCCAGCGCCCGCGCCAGGAGATGGACCGCGATGTAGGAGGATTCGGTATCGGCCGACGCGGTCGGCCCGTCCGGAAAGCGCGCCGCATAGGCGGCCGTGAAGGCCCGGTTTCGGGGAGAGTCGATCGACGTGAAGTAGACGCTCGACGACAGGTGACCGTCGACCGCCTCCGGCCCGATCGCCTCCAATTCCGGCTCGGCGAGGCTGCAGCTCGCCACCGGCAATGTCCGCGGCTGGTCGATGCCGCGCGCGCGGCAGGCGTTCCGGAAATCGCGGAAGAAGCGATACGCCGACGTCCCGATCAG
>NZ_BACT01000929.1:0-4362 GCF_000333255.1 Methylobacterium sp. B1
CCGAATCGGCCGCGAGCCAGCGGACCAGCTCCCGGTAGGCGATGCGCGCGGCGTCCTCCATCGGCCGGGCTGAGCCGATCGTCATGTAGAAGTTGGCGGTCTCCAGCCGCGGCCAGCGGAAGGTCCAGCCCTTGATCAGGTCGATCTGCACCGTCGTGTGGGTCGGGTGCTCCACCGCGACGCCGCAGAGCTCGCCGTCGCCCTGCGCGGCGTGGCAGTCGCCCAGATAGAGCAGCGCGCCCTTGGCATTCACCGGCAGGTAGATCACCGCGCCGACGCCGACGTCGGGCAGGTCCATGTTGCCGCCGTAATAGTCCGGCTGCAGCGAGGAGATCGCCTCGATCTCCGGCGAGGTGCCGATCGTGCCGATGAACGGCTGGTAGGGCAGCGTGATCCGGTCGTTCCAGCGCACGCCGTTCTCAGCCGTCACCTCGAGCTTGCGCACCCGCTCGGGCAGGGACGGGTTGAGGAGCGCGGTGTCGCCGGTGGCGACGAGGCCGCCGAATTCCGGCATGATCAGCGTCGTGCCGCAGGGCTGCGGGCCGCGCGGCCGGATCGAGCGGATCGCCACCGCGAGGCAGTCGCCCTTCTCGGCGCCGTTGACGTAGATCGGTCCGTTCTGCGGGTTGAGATAGGGGAAGTTCAGGATCTGCGTCGGGCTGTCGGTCTCGTGGCGGATCTTGCCCTCGAAGGCGTCGTGGGTCTCGACGGTGACCACGGCGCCCGGATCGACGGTGAGGACCGGCTCGGCGAAGGGCCCGTAGACGTAGTGGTAGCGGCCCTGCTCGGCCTCCGTGATCGTGTGCTCCTGGCCGGACTTGCCGCCGGCGACACCCTTGCGGGCCATGATGGACTGATCGAGCCATTGCATGGTCGTCTCTCCCTTGGTTGACGGATTGAGGTGTCAGACGGCGAGGTGGCGCCGGACGAGGTCGCGGTCGTCGAGGTCCCGGGCCGTCAGCTCCGCGACGATCCGGCCCTTGTCCATGACGTAGCTGCGCTGGGCCATGGCGCGGATCAGGTCGAGGTTCTGCTCCACGAACACGATCGTGACCCCGGTACGGCGGTTGAGATCGACCAGGGTGCGGCCGATCTGCTGCACCACCGAGGGCTGGATGCCCTCGGACGGCTCGTCGAGGAGGATCAGGGCGGGTCCGCCGACGAGGACGCGGCCGATGGCGAGCTGCTGCTGCTGGCCGCCGGAGAGGGTTCCGGCCCGCTGCCCGCGCCGCTCCCGCAGGATCGGGAACGGCCCGAAGGCGCGCTCGTAATCCGGCCGCTCGCCCTTCGGCAGCAGGGACGCGCCGACCGTCAGGTTGTCGGCGACGCTCATGCGCGGGAAGACGTCGCGGCCCTGGGGCACGTAACCGATGCCGAGGCGGGCGCGCCGGTGGGCGGCGAGGCCCTCGACCGCGGCGCCCCGGAAGGCGATGCCGCCCCCGGAGGCGGGCAGCAGCCCGACGAGGCTGCGCATCAGCGTCGACTTGCCGACGCCGTTGCGGCCGATCACCGCCACGATCTCACCGGGCCGGACCGCGAGGTCGACCCCCTGCAGCACGGGCTTGCCGCCGTAGCCGGCCCGCAGGCCGGTGGTCGCGAGAAGCGGCTCAGGCATCGGCGACACTCCGCAGGGGCGGCGCATCCGTCTCGCCGAGGTAGATCGCCGCCACCCGCTCGTCCGCGATGATCGCGTCGGTGGTGCCCTGGGCGAAGATGCGCCCGACATGGAGCACGGTCATCCGCTGGGCGATCTGCCGGACGAAGGCCATGTCGTGCTCGATGGCCAGCACCGCGACGCCGTCGCGGTTGAGGGCCTGTACCATCGCGCCGGTGGCGAAGGTCTCGTCCGGCGACATCCCGGCGGTGGGTTCGTCGAGGAGGAGCAGGCGCGGCTTGAGGCTGATCGCCATGCCGATCTCCAGCCACTGCTTCTGCCCGTGGCTGAGATTGCCGGCCCGCTCGGAGGCCGCCGCGCTGAGGTTGAGGAAGGCGAGCAGCCGGCGGATCTCGGCGCCGAGCGAGGCCCCCTCGAGATGATGCTGGAGCGCAATCTCCAGGTTGTGGGCGACCGACAGGCTCGGGAAGATGCCCGGCACCTGGAACTTGACGCTCATGCCCCGGCGGATCCGCGCGAAGGGCTTGAGCGCGGTGATGTCCTCGCCGGCGTAGAGGATCTGCCCCCGCTCCGGCGTGTATTCGCCCAGCAGCAGGCGGAAGAAGGTGCTCTTGCCGGCGCCGTTCGGCCCGATCAGGCAGTGGATCTCCCCCGCCGCGAGGGCGAAGTTCACGTCGTTGGTGACGTGGAGGCCGCCGAAATGCTTGCTGAGAGCGCGGGTCTCGAGGAGCGGAGTCATCGGCCGGCCTCCCGGCGGCGCAGGCGGCCGAGCCCGCGCATGGCTGCCACCACCAGGCCGTCGGGCGCCGCCAGCACCACCACGACGAGGAGCAGGCCCATCACCACGAGGGCGTACTGGCTGCCGTAGATCGTCAGCGCCTGGAAGCCGCCGAGGACCACGAGCGTGCCGAGCAGCGTGGCCGTCAGGTCGCCGCGGCCGCCGACCGCGACCCAGATCACCGGCAGCGCGGCGGCGGTGAGGCCCATGCTGGAGGGCGTGATGTACTGGCCCCAGGCGGTGTAGAGGGTGCCGCTCAGCCCCGCGAGGGCCGAGCCGATCACGAAGGCGGCGAGCTGGTAGCGCCGAACGTCGTAGCCCAGCATCTCGGCCCGTTCCGGGTTCTCGCGGATCGCCACCAGAACGTTGCCGAACCGGGCGTTCACCAGGATGCGCAGCGCGAGGTAGACGACGATCAGCAGACCCAGGAGGCCGTAATAGAGGGCGACGTCGGGAAACAGCACGATTTCGCCGTCGAACCACGGCACGGTCAGGGGCGGCATGCCGCTCATGCCGTTGTAGCCATTGAGGCGCGCCGCCCCGATCTTCCATTCCGGGCCGGCGGTCTGCGCCATGAAGCGCTCCAGGGCGAGCGTCACCGACAGGGTGATGATGCCGAGAAACACGCCGCCGATCCGGCCGAAGAACAGGAAATAGCCGAGGAGGGCCGCCATGACGGCCGAGAGGGCCACCGCCAGCACCAGGGCCGCCAGGGTGAAACCGTAGGCGGCGCCGACATTGAGGGTGAGCACCCCGTAGGCGTAGCCGGAGAGGCCGAAGAAGGCGGTCTGGCCGAAGCTCAGCGCGCCGCCATAGCCCCAGATCAGGCACAGGCCGAGCGCCATGAACACCCAGCAGAAGAAGTAGGCGGTGTTGCCGACCGTGTAGCCGTCCGCGAACCACGGATAGGCGATGGCGGCGGCGATCACGATCGCGAACGCGGTCCAGAAGGCCGGCCCGCGTCCCAGGGTCTGCGGGCCTTCGAGGCGCCGGAGCAGGGTCATCGCCAGACTCATCACCATGGCCTCACGCCCGCTCGCGCAGGATCAGGCCCGAAATGCCCCGCGGCAGCACCCGGATCACCAGGATCACCGCGACGAGGAGCCCGATCTGCCCGAAGAGCTGGCCCTGCCACGTGGTGAGCAGTGCCCGCACCGTGCCGAGCACGAGCGCCGCCGGCGCCGTGCCGAGGAAGATGTCGGCGCCGCCGACCACCACGGTGACGAAGGCCTCCATGATGAAGGTCGTGCCCATGGTCGGCACGATGGTCATGGTCGGCGCGTAGAGCCCGCCCGCGAGGCCCGCCAGCGCCGCGCCGAGGCCGAAGGTCAGGGCGTAGACGGTGCGCGTGTCGACGCCGAGGGCCTCGGCCATGTGCGGCACCTGGATGGTGGCCCGCGCCAGGGTGCCGAAGCGGGTGGCGTTGAAGGCGAGGTAGAGCCCGGCCAGCACCGCGACGGCGGCGACCATCAGGACCACGCGATAGGTCGAGTAGGAGTAGCCGCCGACCGCGAAGCTGCCGAGCGGCGTGCCGATCCCCGGCATGCTGGAGCCCAGCAGGATCAGCGTGCCCTGCGTCGCCGCGAGGCTGATGCCCCAGGTTGCCACGATCGTGTCCAGGGGCCGGCCGTAGAGGTGGCGGATGACGAGGCGCTCCATCACCATGCCGACGGCGCCGGCCGCGAGCGCCCCCGCGAGGATGCCGAGGGGCAGGGGCAGCCCGGCCCGCGTCGTCGCCGCGGTCACGTAGGCCCCGCACATGATGAGTTCGCCGTGCGCGAGGTTGATGACGCCCATCATGCCGAACACCACCGCGAGACCGCAGGCGGAGAGCACCAGGAACGAGAACGCGTCGCCGATCTGGTAGAGGAACGTGAAGGCGTGGGTCAGCAGATCCATCCAGGAGGCCCGATCATGACGGAGGGGGCCGGGGCGCACGGGCCCCGGCGGTATCGTGCGCTCAGGGCTG
>NZ_BACT01000928.1:0-3516 GCF_000333255.1 Methylobacterium sp. B1
CGTGCCGCAGGTGGTGGCGCGCAAGCGGGGCCGCCGCGCCGCGCCCCGGCCGGTGACCGTCGGATGAGCGCGCCGTCCCACTTCGCGCCCGGCCGGCGCCGGCTGCTCGTCGGGGCCGCGGGGCTGGCCGCGCTCGGCGGCGTCGCGGCGTTCCGCGCCTCCGCGGCGTCAAGGGGGCTGGCGCTGCGCACCCGCGCCGGCCTCGCCTTCGGCACCACCGTGGCGTTGACCGCCGCGGGGCCCGACCCATCCGCCATCGAGGCGGCGCTGAGCGACGGGTTCGCGGCGATGCGCGCCGTGGAGGACGCCGCCAGCCTGTTCCGGTCCGACAGCGCCCTGGCGCGGCTGAATCGCGATGGCGTTCTCGAGGCCCCCGACCCGCACCTCGTCGTCCTCCTGCGGTTCGCCCTCGCCCTCGCGGCCGAGACCGGCGGCGCTTTCGACCCGACAGTCCAGCCGCTCTGGCCGGTCTGGGCCCAGGCCGCCGCCCGCGGCGAGCGCCCCGGGGCGGAAGCCCTGCGCGCGGCCCTGGCGCGGGTCGGCTGGCGGCGGGTGCAGGTGGGGACGGACCGCGTCGTCCTGGAGCCCGGGACGGCCCTGACCCTGAACGCCCTGGTCCAGGGCTATGCCGCCGACCAGGTCATGGCGGCGCTCCGGGCGCGCGGGATCGCGGACGCCTTCGTGGATACCGGCGAGTTCGGCGCCGCCGGCGCGCATCCCGACGGCACGCCCTGGCGCCTCGGCCTGGCCGATCCCCGCCATCCCGGCGCGGTCGCCGCCGTCATCGCCCCGTTCACGGGCTTCGCCGCGACCTCGGGCGACTACAACATGAGCTTCTCGGACGACCGCGCCGACCATCACATCTTCGATCCGGCCACCGGCCGGTCGCCGCGCGCCCTGTCGTCCGTAACGGTGACCGCGCCGACGGGGCTCGCCGCCGACGGGCTGTCGACCGCTTGCATGGTCCTCGGCCGCGCGCGCGGCGCGGGCCTCGTCGCGGCCCGTCCGGGCTGCGCCGTGCGCTTCACCGGCAAGGGCTGACACATCCGGCTCCGGTGCGCGGGGCGAGGCCCGAACCGCGCCACGCGCTCTGCCCCCGCGGGGGCGATGGCTCTACGGATGGTCCGATCCGCGGCGCAGGCCCTGCATGCGTCCGCACCGGAGAGGACCGTCGGGAGAACGCGCGTGACCGAAGCGACCGGGCCGTACTGGCCGACGCAGGACTGGGCCGAGCAGGACCCGAGTGCGGCGGGGCTCGATGCCGGGCGGCTCGCGGACGCGGTCGCCTTCGCGGAGGCCCACGAGAGCGCGTGGCCGCGCAGCCTGTACTATCCCGACGGGCGCTACGTCGGGATCGTCGAGTGGAACGAGACGGGGCCCTGGAGCGCCATCGACGGGCCGGTGCGTCCGCGGGGCGGCCCGGCTGGCGTGATCCTGAAGGGCGGCCGGCGCGTCGCCGCCTGGGGGGACACGGCCCGCCCGGACATGACCTTCTCGATCGCCAAGAGCTACCTCGCGGTGCTGGCCGGCCTCGCCCACGACGACGGACTGATCCCCGACGTCGACGCGCCGGTGCGGGACAGCGTCCCCGACCCGCTGCTCGACGGCCCGCACAATGGCGCGATCACGTGGCGCCACCTCCTGCAGCAATCGAGCGAGTGGCAGGGCACGCTGTTCGGCAAGTCCGATCAGGTCGACCATTTCCGGCAGATCGGCCCCGGCGCCGACAACAGCCGCAAGGGCGAGGCCCGCGCGCTGCGGCGCCCGGGCACCTACTACGAGTACAACGACGTCCGGGTGAACCTGCTGTCGTACGGCCTGATGCGCCGCTTCGGCCGGGCCCTCCCGGAGGTGCTCCGCGAGCGGATCATGGATCCGATCGGCGCCTCCCGCGACTGGGCGTGGCACGGCTACGACACGGCCTGGGTCGAGGTCGCGGGCGCGCGGGTCCAGTCGGTCCCCGGCGGCGGCCACTGGGGCGGCGGCCTGTTCATCGGGGCCGACGACCACGCCCGCTTCGGCCTCCTCGTCGCCCGCGGCGGCGCCTGGAACGGGCGGCAGCTCCTCTCGGAGCGCTGGATCCGCGCCATGCTGACGCCGTCCCCGACGCTGGACAGCTACGGCTACCTCTGGTGGCTGAACCGCGGCGCGGCCGCCAGGCCGCAACTGCCGGCCTCGGCCTTCAGCGCCCTCGGGGCGGGCAACAACGTGATCTGGTGCGATCCCGAGCATGACCTCGTCGCGGTGCTGCGCTGGATCGACAAGGCGGCCCTCGACGGGTTCCTGCTGCGCCTCGTGGCGGCCCTGCGCCCGTAGGCGCGCCGGCGGCGCTAGCGGCCCCGGACGTGATCGACGAAGCTCCTGAGCACCGGCCGCATCTGGCGGCCGGCCGCGATATCCTGGCCGCCGCCTGCGCCTCGAACGGACAGGCGCGTCCGGCGCCGCGGCGTCCGCCCGGAGACGGCGACCGCCGCGGCGCGGCCGGGCTGGCGACGGTCGGCCTCTGAATCGTCAGAGCGCCGCGATGGTCTCGGCCATCGCGCGCGCCCGCGGCACGAGGCTTCCCACCTCCAGGTACTCCTCGGGCGAGTGGGCCTTGCCGCCCACCGGGCCCACCGCGCAGAGGGTGGGACAGCCGACGCTGGCGGTGAAGCCCGAATCGGCGCAGCCGCCGGCGAACTCGCCGGTGACGGGATGGCCGCCCTGCGCGCTCACCCGGGCATAGGTCTCGAACAGCGCCCGCGAGGCCTCGTCCTGCACGAGCGGCAGGAACTCGCCCTTGATGGTGAGATGCGCGGTGGTGTCCGGCACCGTCGATCCGGCCACGATCGCGGCGATCCGGCCCATGGCCGCCTCGCGGTCGGGTGGGGTCACGTAGCGCAGGTCGATCTCGCAGGTCGCCCGGGGCGCCACGGTGTTCACCGACTGGCCGCCGGCGATCAGGCCGACATTCACCGTGGTGCCGCGGTCGAGGTCGGTGAGGGCGTGGAACGCGACGGTCTTGTGGGCGAGCTCCAGGATGGCGCTGCGCCCGTCGGCGTAGTTGCCGCCGGAATGGGCCGCCTTGCCGAGCACCTCGAGATGCATGAACACCCCGCCCTTGCGGCCGGTGACGACGTTGCCGGTCGGCCGCCCCGGCTCGGAATTCAGCACCGCGCGGGCGCCTCGGGCGGTCTCCTCGATGATCGGGCGGCAGGCCGGCGAGCCGATCTCCTCGTCGCTGGTGAACAGGCCGACGAGCGGCACCGGGGCGCCGCCGGCCCGGTGGTAGGCGGCGAGCACGAAGGCGTTCATCACGAGGCCCGCCTTCATGTCGGCGACGCCGGGCCCGTAGGCGCGGCCGTCGGTGACCCGGAACGGCCGCCGCGTCGGCTCCCCTTTCGGGAAGACGGTGTCGCGATGGCCCATGAGAACGACCGGCCGGTTGCCGCCGCCGGACCCGGCCACGCTCGCCTTCACCGCGTCGCCGTAGCCCTCCACCGGGATCGTCGTGACCGGGATGCCGGGCCGGCGAGG
>NZ_BACT01000927.1:0-962 GCF_000333255.1 Methylobacterium sp. B1
GTTCCGAAGGCTGGCGATCAGCCAGGGCGGCCTGATCGTGAATGCCCGCGACATCGTGGTGGAGCGCCGCGGGGCCGGCCTCGCCGAGGGCCTGCCGCCCGGACCCTGGACGATCCTGCGGATCGACCAGGCCGCCGGGTTCGACCCGTCCGCGCCGTGGGTGCTGACCGAGACGATCGTCCGCGAGCGCGGCCAGATCCTGTCCGAGAAGATCGCCCGGACCTTCACGGTCGAGACCGCCCTTCCCGCCGACCTGTTCACCCGGATCCGGCCGGATGACGGGCCGAGCTGGACCGACCCCTGGCGGGCCCGGGCGCCCGAACTCGCGTTGATCGGGCTAATGCTCGCCGTGCTGGTGCCGGTCCTGAGCCGACAGCGCGCGCTGGTGGCGGACCGGCGCCGCTTCGCCCTCTTCCGCCTCGGCTTCCTGGCGCTGACCCTCGGCTTCGTCGGCTGGTTCGCGCAGGCGCAGCTGTCGATCGTGACCCTCGTCGGCCTCGTGCGGGCCGCCACGGTGACTCACGACCTTGCCTTCCTGCTCTACGATCCGCCCTCGCTGGTGCTCTGGGCCTTCGCGCTGGTTGCCCTGGTCGCCTGGGGGCGCGGCACGTTCTGCGGCTGGCTCTGCCCCTTCGGCGCGCTCCAGGAATTCGTCGCGCTGCTGGCCCGGCCGCTGCGCATCCGCCCGGTCGCGGTGCCGCCCGGCCTCGACCGGGCACTGCGGTCGCTGAAATACGTCGTGCTCGCCGGCATCCTCGGCGCGGCCGCGGCGGGGTCGCCCCTCGCCGACACATTGTCCGAGGTCGAGCCGTTCAAGACCGCCATCACCCTGTATTTCGTCCGGGCATGGCCGTTCGTCGCCTACGCGGCCGGGCTGCTGATCCTCAACCTGTTCGTCTTCAAGGGCTTCTGCCGCTACCTGTGCCCGCTCGGCGCCGGGCCTCGCCCTCCTCGGGCGGGTC
>NZ_BACT01000926.1:0-6162 GCF_000333255.1 Methylobacterium sp. B1
CGCATTCCGCATCAGGTTGGCGTTGAAGGTGATCTCGTTCAGCCGGTCGCGGATCTCGGCCTCCGTGCGCGGGGTCTCCCGCCGCTCCACGGGGTTGATCTGCACGAGCACGATGTCGCGGGTCTGGGCGCCGCGATGCAGGGGGTAGAGCGGCGGATTGCCGAGATAGCCGCCGTCCCAATAAGGCACGCCATCGATCTCCACCGCCTGGAAGACGGTGGGCAGGCAGGCCGAAGCCATCAGGTGATCGACGGTCAGCCGCTCACGCTCGAAGACCGCGAGCTTGCCCGTCCACACATTGGTGGCCGAGACGAACAGGCCCGCCGTGTCGGCCTCGCGCAGGCGGTCGAAATCGACCTGCTCGGCCAGCGCCTTGCGCAGCGGGTTGATGTTGAGCGGGTTCGACACGTAGGGGCTCGGCGCCAGCATCTTGGCCCAGAACTCGGCCACCGGATTGCCCTTCCACAGGCTGAACAGGCCGCTGACGAAGTTGCGCTGGGCCGGGCCCAGGTCGCCGTCGAGGCTGACCTCGCGCCAGAACCGCTCCAGACCCTCGCGGGCTCCGTCCGGGCCGCCCTCGAGCCAGCCATCCACGAGGACGACGGCATTCATCGCCCCCGCGCTCGCCCCCGTGACCGCCTCGAAGCCCAGACGCCCATCTTCGATCAGCGCATCGAGGACGCCCCAGGTGAAGGCGCCGTGCGCACCGCCGCCCTGCAGCGCCAGGGCCACCGGCTTCTCGGCCTTGGGCCCGGCCAGCACGTGGCCCGACCCCTGGGCGGACTGCGCCTCGATCACGTCCGAGACGGGTGACTCGGGGACGGCGGTGGCCGGATTGTGCGGCTCGCCGCCGGATTGCTCGCTCATGTCGGCCTCCTGGTCCGGCCGCTTAGATGGGGATGCTGCATTGCAGCATCAACCGTCGGCCGTGCCTGCGGCCCGCGGCCCGCGCCCCCGCCGACCCGAGCGAATCGGCAACAGAGGCGGACGAAATCCCGATGGCGCCGAAGGCAAACGCCGCGCGGACGTGCAGCAAACTCGACATCCGCGCCCGGATACGACATGACAGCCGCGATGCTGTCATGCGCGATGCTGTCCTGCGTGGCGCCGGCTTGACGCGGCGCCGGGTCGTCCGCAGCTAACCCGCGACAGCCCCGAAGTTCCGGCGAAGCGTGTCCCGGGACAGGCCCGGCAGCCCTCAGGCTCCGGCGTCCCGTGAGGCGCGCCCGCGAAGGTCCACGATGGAAGTCATGGAAGCCACCCGTTCCGAAAGCCCTGCCGCCGACAACCCGCTGGCCGGTGGCGGCCCGGAAATCGCCGGCCCCGCGCCGCGCCACCGCACCGTCGGCGTGACGGTCGGCGAGGGCGAAGGCGCGGTCACGGTCGGCGGCGGCGCGCCGATCGTCGTCCAGTCGATGACCAACACCGACACGGCCGACATCGACGCCACGGTGGCGCAGGTCGCCCAGCTCGCCCGGGTCGGCTCGGAACTGGTGCGCATCACGGTCGACCGGGACGAGGCGGCGGCGGCGGTGCCGAAGATCCGCGAGCGCCTCGACCGGATCGGCGTCCACGTCCCGCTGGTGGGCGACTTCCACTACATCGGCCACAAGCTGCTCGCCGACCACCCGGCCTGCGCCGAGGCGCTCGCCAAGTACCGGATCAATCCCGGGAACGTCGGTTTCAAGGACAAGAAGGACACCCAGTTCTCGGCGATCATCGAGCAGGCGATCAAGCACAACAAGACCGTGCGGATCGGCGCCAACTGGGGCTCGCTCGACGGTGAGCTGCTCACCCACCTGATGGACGAGAACGCCAAGGCGCCGCGGCCGATCGATGCCCGCGCGGTGATGCGCGAGGCGATGGTCCGCTCGGCGATCAGCTCGGCCGACCGCGCCGTGGAACTCGGCCTGCCGCAGAACAAGATCATCCTCTCGGCCAAGGTCTCGGCCGTGCAGGACCTGATCGCCGTCTACCGCGAGGTGGCGCGCCGTTCGGATTACGCGATCCATCTCGGCCTCACCGAGGCCGGCATGGGCTCGAAGGGTCTCGTGGCCGCCTCCGCCGCCATCGGCGTGCTCCTCCAGGAGGGCATCGGCGACACGATCCGCTACTCGCTCACCCCAGAGCCCGGCGGCGACCGGACCGTCGAGGTCAAGGCCAGCCAGGAACTCCTGCAGACGATGGGGTTCCGCACCTTCGTGCCGATGGTGGCGGCCTGCCCGGGCTGCGGTCGCACGACCTCGACCACCTTCCAGGAACTCGCCCGGGACATCCAGAACTGGATCGTTACCTCCATGCCGGAGTGGAAGAAGTCCTATCCGGGCGTCGAGGGGCTGAACGTCGCCGTGATGGGCTGCATCGTGAACGGCCCGGGCGAATCGAAGCACGCCGATATCGGCATCTCGCTGCCCGGCACCGGCGAGACCCCGACCGCGCCGGTCTTCATCGACGGCAAGAAGGCCATGACCCTGCGCGGCCCGACGCTGGCCAAGGATTTCGAGACGATCGTGATCGACTACATCCAGCGCCGATTCGGTCAGCAGGGCGGGACGCGCACCGCCGCCGAGTGAGGCGCGGTGCGGGGGTAAACACCCCCGGCCCGCTCCCGTCGCGGCTCGGTGAAGTCTGTCCTCGCCCGAGAGGACACCTCCCGCCGCACCGGCATTCCGGGGCTCCATGGGCGGGCCCGGAAACAAGAACCCGCGTCGGTTCAGGCGCTTGATCCGGAGGCGCATCGGGCCGGCGCGCGAGCGTGTCGCGCCTCCGGCGCATCGCATTCGGACCTGAATCGCACCGAGACCCAGCTCCGCGATCTTCGCAGAGGCACACGGTTTCCGGCCGCACGAGGGCATGATAGCAAGGCCACACGATCCCGCGAGCGGTCGGCCCGGTGGCCGGCCCGCACGGTTCGGCGGAGTGTTCGCGTGTTCTGCCCGGCCCCGACTGGCCCCTGAGCCGAACCGCGAAGCGCCGGCCACGCCCGAGCTTCCGACATCCCCATGAGCCACAACTTCGCACCCGGCGTAGCAGCCCAGCCCGCGCCCGCAGCGCCCGACGCCGCGCGGGAGGCCGCCGCGGCGTCCGACGAGACGACCGGCCAGACGCCCATGCACGGGCCGGCGACCTCCGGCACCCTCGATGCCCCCGAGAAGGCGGAGACGCGCCACGGCCATGCCGGCTTCTGGACGCTCCTCGTCGGCTCCGTCGGCGTCGTCTACGGGGATATCGGCACCAGCCCGCTCTACGCCTTCCGCGAGGCGCTGGTCCCCGCCCGCACCGACGGCATCCTGCTGCCCGAGGAGGTGATCGGCACCGTCTCGCTGATCCTCTGGGCGCTGTTCATGATCGTGACCGTGAAATACGTCGCGATCCTGCTGCGCATGGACAACAACGGCGAGGGCGGCATCCTCTCGCTGATGGCGCTCGCCCGGAAGGCGCTGGGCGGCTCGCGCATCGTGTTCATGCTGGGATTGATGGGCGCCTCGCTGTTCTACGGCGACGCGGTGATCACCCCGGCGATCTCGGTGCTCTCGGCGGTGGAGGGCCTGAAGCTCGTCACCCCCGCCCTCGACGATTACGTGCTGCCGATCACCGTGGTGATCATCGTCGCGCTGTTCCTCGTGCAGAACCGCGGCACCGGCAAGGTCGCGGCCTTCTTCGGGCCGGTGACCATCGTCTGGTTCCTCGCCATGGCGCTGGCGGCACTGCCGCATATCGGCCTGCACCCGGAGGTGTTCCGCGCCGTCAATCCCTGGCACGCCGTGAACTACCTGCTCGGCCATGGCACCGGGGCGCTGGTGGCCTTGGGCGCGGTGTTCCTGGCGGTGACCGGGGCCGAGGCGCTGTTTGCCGATCTCGGCCATTTCGGCCGCAAGCCGATCCAGCTGGCCTGGATCGGCCTCGTCTTCCCGGCGCTCGCCCTCAACTATCTCGGGCAGGCGGCCCTGGTACTGGAGAAGCCCGACACCGCCGACCCGTTCTTCCAGCTGGTGCCGGCCTGGGGCCTGCTGCCGATGGTGATCCTCGCGACGATCGCCACCGTGGTGGCGAGCCAGGCGGTGATCACCGGCGCCTTCTCGTTATCCCGGCAGGCGATCCAGCTCGGCCTGCTGCCGCGACTGGAGATCCGCCATACCTCCGAGTCGCATGCCGGGCAGATCTATCTGCCGCAGATCAACGGGCTGCTGATGGTGGGCGTCGTCCTGCTGGCGGTGCTGTTCAAGACCTCCTCGTCGCTGGCCTCGGCCTACGGCATCGCGGTGACCGGCACGATGCTGCTCACCGCCTCGCTGACCTTCCTGGTGATGTGGCGCATGTGGAAATGGTCGCCGGTGGCGGCGGCCGCCGTGATGCTGCCCTTCATCGTCCTGGAGTTCCTGTTCCTGCTGTCAAACCTGATCAAGGTGGTGGAAGGAGGCTACGTGCCGCTGCTGCTCGCCGGCGGCCTCATCATCCTGATGTGGACCTGGGTGCGGGGCGTCACGATCCTGTTCAACAAGACCCGCAAGACCGACGTGCCGCTCGTGGAGCTGGTCGGCATGCTGGAGAAGAGCCCGCCCCACCACGTGCGCGGCACCGCGGTGTTCCTGACGAGCGATCCCGAGATCGCCCCGGCCGCGCTCTTGCACAACCTCAAGCACAACAAGGTGCTGCACGAGAAGAACGTGATCCTCACCGTCGAGACGGTGGACACGCCCCGCTCCAACGAGGCCGACAAGGTGCGGATCGAGCCGGTGGGCCCGCATTTCTACCGGGTCGTGATGAAGTTCGGCTACATGGAGACGCCGAACATCCCGAAGACGCTGGTGCTGCTGCGCCGCCAGGGCTTCAAGTTCGACATCATGGCGACGTCGTTCTTCCTGTCGCGCCGCTCGATCCGGCCGGCGGCGCATTCGGGCATGCCGCTCTGGCAGGACCGGATCTTCATCACCCTCGCCAAGAACGCGAACGACGCCACGGACTTCTTCCAGATCCCCACCGGGCGGGTCGTGGAGGTCGGCACGCAGGTCACGGTGTGAGGACCACGCCGCCATGGTCATCGGCACGCGCATCCTGACGATCCGCGGGCCGGTGGCGGACATTCCCCGCGCGGTCCGGCTCGAGCGCCGGAAGACACGGACGGGCACGGGATCTGCCGCTTCACGATCGGCCGGCCCGAAGAGCCGTGCGAGAATTTCGGGGCCGGCGTCGATGCGCTGCGGGCCGTCCACTTAGCGATGCAGAGGACCGGCATCGACCTCAAGGTCAGCGTGGCCCACGAGACCGGCACCCGGGTGGGGGCAAAGCCCGGGCATGGGCCGGCTCTCCTATTCCGTAGAACGGCCACGCGCGTCCGATCGGCGCGGACAAGGTCTCGAGGAGCGGGGGCACTGCGCTCCCTGTGCGAGCGGAGCGAAGCCACCCGGCACGCCACGCGCACCGGGTGCGCGCGGTCGTGGATCACGTCGTGCCCCGCGTGAGGCATGCTGCCTGTGATCGCATGCCCTGACGATGTGCGCCGCCGCACGCGGCATGTCCTGAGCGCAACCACTCGCGGATGACCGGCCGCGTCCCTGCGTTGCGCCCGGCCCGAGGCCTGATTTAGAATACTTATTATTCTGAGCTTGAGCGTTAGCCCGGCGGCCCGGCCGCATCGGTGAACGTTAGCTGGCAAATCCGGCCTTGGCCTCCGGCCCGGCTCAGACCCAACTGATCGCCGCTCCGGCGCCGCCAGACAGGACGCAACGATGATCAAACTCACCGTGAACGGGGCTGCGCGCAGCTTCGACGGCGACCCCGACATGCCGCTGCTGTGGTACCTGCGGGACGAACTCGGGCTCACCGGCACGAAGTTCGGCTGCGGCGTCTCGCTCTGCGGGGCCTGCACCATCCATCTCGGCGGGACGGCGACCCGTGCCTGCATCACCCCGGTCTCGGCCGCCGCCGGCCAGGAGGTCGTCACCATCGAGGGTCTGTCGCCGGACGGCAACCACCCGGTGCAGGTGGCGTGGCGCGACCAGAACGTCGCCCAGTGCGGCTTCTGCCAGTGCGGCCAGATCATGCAGGCCGCCGCGCTCCTGAAGGACACGCCGAAGCCGTCCGACCAGGACATCGACGACACGATGAGCGGCAACATCTGCCGCTGCGGCACCTACCCGCGTATCCGCGCCGCGATCCATC
>NZ_BACT01000925.1:0-5276 GCF_000333255.1 Methylobacterium sp. B1
ATCTCGCGCCGCCGGCCCGGAGGCTCGCCGCGTCGAGGCCGAAGGCCCGGCAGAAGACCGGCCGGGACAGTCCACCGAGGAACGGCGCCAGCGCGTCGTCGGGGAGCGGCGCCTCGGCGGCGTCGATGAGGGTCCGGCTGTTGCCCTTCCGGCGCCGGAAGGACAGACGGCGGCCGTCGGCGGCGGCGATCTCCGCGCCGAGGCGCAGCTGCGGCATGTCGTGCAGGAAGGCGTAGGGGGTGGATTTCCCGAAGCCGAACAGCAGGTCGGTGACCGCCGCCAGCGCGGTGCTCTTGCCGGCCTCATTGGCGCCCAGCACCACGTGAAGGCGCGCATCCGGCCGGAATTCGACCGTGCGGTCCGTGAAGGCGCCGTAGCGCTCCAGGGCGAGGCGGATCAGGCGCATCGGGCCTCCATGGGCGATCGCCTCAGCAGTGCCGGCCGCCGAGGCGCCCGAGGACCAGCGCCTCCGCCTCGGCACAGAGGGCGTCGAATTCCGCGTCGAAGTCGGCTTCCGCTGCGGCGGTCACCGGGATCCGGCCACCGATCTCGGCCAGGGCCGCCTTGGCCCTTGTGCGGAAATCGGGGTCGCGGTCGAGTTCGGCCAGCAGCGCGGCGGGGTCGATGGCGGCACCGGAGGGCTCCACCGCGGCGCGCGGGCGGCACGTCTCGATCTTCAGGCGCTCCAGCCAGATATCTTCGTGCAGCCGGTGCGCGGCCGCCTGGATCTCGGCCGTCAGGGTCTCCCGGTCGGCCGCCAGGGCGTCGTGGGCGCGGGTGGTGCCGACGAGGTGGACGCGGACCAGGAGCAGCCGGCGGGCCGCGACGGCGGCGAGCGGCCTCAGGGCCGCCTCGACGGCCTCCACGGCGCCGCGCGGGTCGGCCGCCGCCGCGAGGTCGACCGCGATCCGCTCGAACCGGGCCCGGTCGAGGGGCAGGCGGCTGACGCCCGTCACCCGCCCGTCGGCGACGTCTACCACGACCGCCCCCTTCTCGCCGCACTCGCGCACACTCCGGCCCTGGAGATTGCCGGGGAACACGATCCAGGGATCCCGGGACAGCTCCGCGTATTCGTGGATGTGGCCGAGCGCCCAGTACTCGTAGCCCCGGGCCGCAAGGTCGGCGACCGAGCAGGGGGCATAGGTTTCGTGGGCGGCGTGGCCGGTGCAGGAGGTGTGCAGGACCCCGAGATTGAACCAGCCCGGCACGGCCGCCGGATAGGTGAGCGACAGGTTCTCTTCGACGGCCCGACCCTGGAAGCTGCGGCCGTGGATCGCGACCCGCAGCGCGTCGAGGCGCAGGGTGCCGGCGCGGGCCGCCGGGAACACATGTACGGAGTCCGGCAGCGTGATCGAGCGCGTGATGACGCTCTCGGCGTCGTGGTTGCCGCGCACCAGGATCGTCGGGATGCCGGCACGGTCGAGGCGCGCCACCTGCCGGGCGAAGAACAGGCCGATCGTGGTGTCGGCCCAGTCGCCGTCGTAGACGTCGCCGGCCACCACCACGAAGGCGACCGACCGCTCGATCGCTTGGCTCACCAGGTCCTCGAAGGCCTGCCGCCCGGCCGAGGCGAGGCGCCGGGCGAGATCCGCGTCACGCGTGGCGAGGCCCGAGAGCGGGCTGCCGAGATGCAGATCCGCCGCGTGGATGAAGCTGAACGCGGTCATCGGTCTCCGGGAGGGATCGGTGGCGAGCCGGGGCGCGCGATCGCGCGCAGCCGTCGGCATCACAATGCGGGCTCTTAGGCCGCCGACAGGGGTCGCCTCAAGCGGCGGCATGCGACGAGCTGTGGGGCACGTCGCCGGGGACGGCCTCTGCGGCTCGTCGATCGGGCCCTTCCGCGGCGTCGGTGCGAATCCGGTCGAACGTCCCGGCCCCGGGCGCGTTAGAGCGTGGCGGTGACGGGAGAGCCGCGCGATGAGGTACGAGACCGGCCCGATGAATCCTGCTGCACGCCCGGCCCGCCTCACCGCCGCATCGTCGCACGCCCTGCCGATTTACCCTGCCGATCGGCCGCATCAGCCCTTCAAGATCGTGAGCTGGAACCTGCTGCGGCGCACCGGCGCGGCGGTTGACGACGTGGCCGCCCTCGTCGCCCAGGAGAAGCCCGACCTGCTGCTGATGCAGGAGGCGACCCGGGCCATCGGCTTCCTGCTGGACCGGATCGGCGGCCACTACGCCTGGGCACCCCTGCCGGGCCGGATCCACGGGCTGGCCATGTGGAGCCCCAGGCCCTGGCCGGCGCCGCCCCGGGTCATCGCGCTGCCCTCGGGGGCGCTGGTGCACCGCGTCTGCCAGATCCTGGACCTCGGCGAGTTCGGCGTGGCCAACGTCCACCTGTCGCATGGGCAGATGCTCAACCGCCGCCAGCTGCGCCGCATCGTCAGCGAGCTGCCGCCCCGGGCCGCGGTTCTCGGCGATTACAACATCGTCGGCCCCGCGATGATCCCGGGTTTTCGCGACGTCGGACCGCGTCAGTCGACGCACGCGATGGTCGAGGTGCTGCCCCTGCGGCTCGACCGCTGCCTCGCCCGCGGCCTCGTCTGCCACGCCCATGCGGTGCTGCCGCGGGGGCCCTCCGATCACCGGCCGATCATCGTCCATCTCGGCCCGGCCCCCGAGGCGCATGCCCCGGGACGCTTCAAAGGTATGGCAGCAGCAGTCGCACGCCTGCGTCGCGCAAACGGACCGGCAGGCCGCGCGCGGCGAGATCCTCCCGCCTGAGCTGCGTCTCCATCTTGCCGCGCATGAACCGGTCGAGCGCGGCCGCGCAATCCGCGTCGATGATCTCGACGTTCAGCTCGAAGTTGAGCCGGAAGCTGCGCATGTCCCAGTTGGCGCTGCCGACGAAGCACCAGATGTCGTCAACCACCATCGCCTTGGAATGGTCGAAGGGCGGCTCGTCGAGCCACACCTGCACCCCGGCCCGCAGCAGCGGCTCGAGATGCGCCCGGGTCGCCCAGTCGATGAACGGATGGTCGCTGACCCGCGGGATGATCACGTCGACGGTGATGCCCCGCATCGCGGCCTGCGCCAGAGCGCCGGTCACCAGTTCGTCGGGCAGGAAGTAAGGCGTTACGAACCGGACCTTCCGGCGCGCGCAGGCGAGCGTCTGAAGGATGACCTGCTCGATCTTCTCGACGTCCGCATCCGGGCCGGAGGTGACGGCCCGGGCGACGCTGGGCCCGCACGGCTCGAGATCGACGAACCACGGTTCGCCGTCGAGGATCTCGCCGTCCACGAAGGCCCAATCCGCCGCGAAGGCGGCGGCGAGTTGCTCGACCACGGGCCCGGTCATACGGAAATGCGTGTCCCGGATCGGATGCTCGGGCTTCAGCGCGACGCGATTCGCGTGCGAGATGTTGAGACCGCCCGTGAAGGCGATGCGCCCGTCGAGGATCAGCAGCTTCTTGTGGGAGCGCAGGTTGAGGAACGGCATCCGCCAGGGAAGGGCCGAGTGCATGAACAGGGCCACCGGCACCCCGGCCGCCGTCAGCCGGCGGTAGACGGGCGTCCGGAAGTAGCCGCCGCCGATCCCGTCGATGATGACGCGCACCATCACGCCGCGGTTCTGCGCCTCGACGAGGGCGTCGCAGAATTCGCGGCCGGTGGCATCGTCCCGGAAGATGTAGCTCGACAGGCCGATGCTGGCCTGCGCCTCGCGGATCGCCGCCAGCATCACCGGATAGGCCGCGTCGCCGTTTCGGAACATCTCCACCGCATTGCCCGCGAAGGCCGGGAGGCTGGTAATCCGGCGGATCGCCCGGTCGAGGGGCCAGAGCGTCTCCGGCACCACGGCGTCGTCGGTGTCGGGCAGCTGCGTCGCATCGGAGGGCTTGGTCCGCAGCCGCCGGGCGCGGCGCGAGACCCGGTTGATGCCGAAAGTCAGGTACAGGGCGGTCCCGAAGATTGGCGACAGCCACGCGAGACCAATCCAGCCGACCGCCACGCTCACCCGGCGCTTGCGCAGCAGGGCATGCAGGGTGACGCCGATCGCCAGCGCGACGCCGATCAAGGCCTCGACGTCCGCCCGCATCAATGCGGTCGACTGAACCCAGCGGAAGAGCGCGTTTTCCAAGGTCTCGGTATCCGGGTTCGCGTCGGGAGGCACCGGATTGGCCCAAGGCCCGTGCGGCGGGCGGGATTAATCCGCCGGCTTGGCCGGATGCGCAATGGCGGCGGTCCCGGCGGGCCGCTCGCAGCGATAGGGGCCGCTGCCGTCCAGCGCCCCATACAGGACCCGCCCGCCCGAGGCGATGCAGCGCGCCTTGGCTTCGGCGTAGGGCCGGTGGAAGCTCCAGATGGTGATCATGGGACCGATCGTGGCGAGGCAGATGCCCCCGAAGATCACAGCGGCGGCCCATGTCGCGCCGTTGCGATCCGGCCGCGGCGGTCGCGGCGGCGGCATCGCCCCGTAGAAGGCCAGCGTCAGTCCGAACAGGTCGATGGTGCTCATCAGCCGTTCCGCGTTGCGGCGCCGCATCCGACAGGATCGGGTGTGCCGAACCACCTAGGGCAGGGCGCGTCGTTACCTATAAGCGCGGCGCCGACCGGCCTGCGTCGTATCGCGCCACCGCGCGCGATCTCGCGGCCTCACGGCTCCCAGCGCGGCGGCCTCTTGCCCAGGAAGGCGTCGATGCCCTCCTGGGCGTCGGCCATCATCATGTTCCGCGTCATCACCTCGGCGGCGTAGCCGTAGGCGTCCTCGAGACCCATCTCGAGCTGGCGACCGAACGCCTCCTTGCCGATCGCCAGGACACGCCGGGCCTTCCCGGCGATCCGCGTCGCCAGGGCGCCGACCGCCGCGTCGAGTTCCGCCTCCGGGACCACCCGATTGACGAGGCCGATCCGCAGGGCCTCCGCGGCGTCGATCGGCTCGCCCACCAGAAGCATCTCCAGCGCGGCCTTGCGCGAGACGGCGCGCGACAGGGCGACCATCGGGGTCGAGCAGAACAGGCCGATCTGCACCCCCGGCGTGGCGAAACGGGCCGTCTCGGTGCAGACGGCGAGGTCGCAGGTGGCGACGAGCTGGCAGCCGGCGGCGGTGGCGATCCCGTGAACCCGGGCGATCACCGGCTGCGGCAGGCGCGTCAGGCTCAGCATCAGCCGGGCGCAGGTGCGGAACACCGCCTCTGTCGCCGCGCGGGAGGGATCGGTCCGCATCTCCTTGAGATCGTGCCCGGCGCAGAAGGGCGGGCCCGCCCCCTGGAGAATCACGNNACCGGACGCCNGGATCCGCGCGGATGGCGTCGAGCTGATCCTGGAGGNCGCCCATG
>NZ_BACT01000924.1:0-8878 GCF_000333255.1 Methylobacterium sp. B1
CTGATCGCTGATGTCGGTGGCGAACTTCACCACCTTGTAGGGCCGGCCGGCGGCATCGAGGATCGGGTTGTAGGAGGCCTGGATCCAGACCTCGCGGCCGTCCTTGCCGATCCGCCGGAACTGGGCGGCCTGATAGGTTCCGTTCCGCAGGGCCGCCCAGAAGGCCCGGTACCCCTCGCTCTCGCGGTGGGCGGGGTCCACGAACAGGCTGTGATGCTGCCCGATCACCTCGTCGCGGGTGTAGCCCATCGCGGTCAGGAAATTGTCGTTGACCGCCGTCACCGTGCCGTCGAGATCGAAGGCGATGACCGCCTGCACCTTGTCGATCGCGGCGATCTGGCCGGCGCGGTCGGCCTCCTCGGTCCGCTGCTGCGTGATGTCGGTGGCGAACTTCACCACCTTGTAGGGACGGCCGCGGACGTCGAGCATCGGATTGTACGAGGCCTGGATCCAGATCGGCCGGCCGCCGCGGCCCACCCGCTGAAATTGACCGGATTCGAATGCGCCGGACCGAAGGCGTTCCCAGAAGGCCCGGTAGTCCGGCGCGTCCCGCTGGGCCGGATCCATGAACAGGCTGTGGTGCTGCCCGACGATCTCGGGCAGCGTGTACCCGACGACGTCGAGGAAATTGCGGTTCGCCGAGAGGATCCGCCCGGCCAGATCGAACTCGATCACGCCCTGAACCCGGTCGAGGGCCGCGAGCTTGGCATGCGCTTCACGGACGTTCAGGGCAGAAAACATGGCGCGTCGGCTTCCTCTGGGCGGGCCAGGCGCAGCGCGCCTCGACCCGCCGGGTGTACACCTGAAAGTTGCAATGGGAAGATTAACATAGGGTGTCTTTATACCAGTATAAAACCGGTCGAATACAGCACTCCACCGCAGGCCGGTTTCGCGGCGGCCGAAAGCCCACGCGGCGACCATAAGGCTCCGTTTACCATTCCTGCACAGGATCAGGCCCGACCCGCGCGGATCGGCATCCGCGCGGCCTGGAGTCGTTGCCCGGCATGATGTCACGCGCGGAACGCACGCCCCTGACGGACTGGTGGTGGACCGTGGACCGCGGTCTGCTCGCGGCCCTGTTCGCGCTGATGATCGCGGGTCTGGTCTTCCTGATGGGCGGCGGCCCCCCGGTGGCCGAACGCATCGGCCTCCCGACCTTCTACTTCCTCAACCGGCAGGCGATGTACCTCGCGCCGACCATCCTGCTGATCTGCGCGGTGTCGTTCCTGTCGCTGCGCGGCATCCGGCGGCTCGCGCTGGTCACCTGGGTCTGCGGCGTCGTCCTGTGCCTGCTCGCCGGCAAGTTCGGGCCCGAGATCAAGGGCGCGCACCGCTGGATCCAGTTCGGCTCCTTCGGCCTGCAGCCCTCGGAATTCGTGAAGCCCGCCTTCGTGGTCGTCGCCGCCTGGGCCTTCTCGGAAGGCGCCCAGCGCCGCGACATGCCGGGCGGGATCCTCGCCCTGCTGCTGCTGCCGATCACCATCGTGCCGCTGCTGCTCCAGCCCGATTTCGGCCAGACCATGCTGATTACCATGGTGTGGTGCGCGCTGTTCTTCGTGGCCGGCCTCCACCTGATCTGGGTGGCCGTCCTCGGCGTGCTGGGGCTCGGAGGCGTGTTCGCTGCCTATCTGTTCTTCCATCACGTGCGTGAGCGCTTCAACAAGTTCCTCGACCGGGATTCCGGCGGCGGCTTCCAGGATTTCTGGTCGCGGGAATCCTTCCGTTCGGGCGGCTGGTTCGGCACCGGGCCGGGGGAGGGCGTGGCCAAGCGCCACCTGCCGGACGCGCATACCGACTTCATCTTCTCGGTCACCGGCGAGGAGTTCGGCGTGATCGTCTGCCTGTGCCTCGTGGCCCTGTTCGCCTTCATCGTCCTGCGCGGCCTCAAGCTCGCCCGCCGCACCGACGACACCTTCTCGCGGCTGGCGATCACCGGCCTGACCACGCTGTTCGGCCTCCAGGCCTGCATCAACATGGCGGTGAACACCCAGCTGATGCCCGCCAAGGGCATGACGCTGCCCTTCGTCTCCTACGGCGGCTCCTCGCTGATCTCGCTGGCGCTCGGCACCGGCTTCCTCGTCGCCCTGACCCGCAAGCGTCCCCGCACCGTGATGCTCAGCCAGAAGCCCCCCGGCACCGCGCCGGCCACCGTCGCCGGAGTGATGCGGTGACGGTCTTCACCCCCACGATCCTGCTCTGCGCGGGCGGCACCGGCGGACACCTGTTCCCGGCCGAGAGCCTCGCCCACGCGCTGCGCGCCCGCGGCATCCGGGTGGCCCTCGCCACCGACGCCCGGGTCGATGCCATCGCGTCCGAGTTCCCGGCCTCCGAGGTCGTCACCATCGCCTCGGCGACGCCGTCCGGCCGCTCGCCGCTGAAGCGGGCCGGCGCCGTGCTGACGCTCGGCCGCGGCTTCGGCGTGGCCGCGAAGGAGATCCGACGGATCAACCCGGCCGCCATCGTGGGCTTCGGGGGCTATCCGACCGTCCCGCCGGTGCTGGCCGGCCAGATCCTGCGCGTGCCGACGATCCTGCACGAGCAGAATGCCGTGATGGGCAGGGCCAACGCCTTCCTGGCGCGGGGCGCCCGCACCATCGCCACCGGCTTCAAGGACGTGCGCGGCGTGCCCGAGAAGGCCAAAGCCCCGCGGATCCACACCGGCAACCCGCTTCGCCCGGCGGTGATCGAGGCGGCGAAGATCCCGTATCCCCCCCTCGGTCCGGATGACGCCCTGCGACTCCTGGTGTTCGGCGGCAGCCAGGGCGCCCGGGTCATGGGTGAGGTCGTGCCCGAGGCGATCGCCCGTCTGCCCGCCGCGCTGCGCGCCCGGCTGCACCTCGTCCAGCAGGTCCGGCCCGAGGACCTGACGGCGGTGCAGAACCGCTACCTCGCCATGGGGCTTGCGGGGATCGAGGCGGCGCCGTTCTTCAAGGACCTGCCGGCCCGCATGGCCGCGAGCCACCTCGTGGTCTCGCGCTCGGGCGCCTCGACGGTCTCCGAACTAGCGGCGATCGGCCGCCCGGCGATCCTGGTCCCGCTGCCCGGCTCGCTGGATCAGGACCAGGCTGCCAACGCCGCGACCCTCGACGCGATCGGCGCGGCGCTGGCGGTGAAACAGTCGGATTTCACGCCCGAGCGCCTCGCCGCGGACCTCACGGCCTGCTTCGAGACGCCGGCAAAATTGACCGCAGCGGCCGATGCGGCCAGAAGCGCGGGCATCCATGACGCCGCCGAGAGGCTGGCCGAGGTCGTCGTCGAGACGGCCGCCCGCACCTGATCCTCCCGGGATTCCGCATCGGCGATCCCGACACCAGACGGTTCGACCCATGAAGCTGCCCGACAAGCTCGGACCCATCCACTTCATCGGCATCGGCGGTATCGGCATGTCCGGCATCGCCGAGGTGATGCACAACCTCGGCTACACGGTGCAGGGGTCGGACGCCTCGGACAACACCAATGTCCGCCGTCTCGCCGAGAAGGGCATGCGCACCTTCGTGGGCCACGACGCCCAGAACGTCGAGGAGGCGGCCCTGGTCGTCGTCTCCACGGCGATCCAGCGCGACAATCCCGAGCTGCAAGCCGCCCGGGAGCGCCGTCTGCCGGTGGTGCGCCGGGCCGAGATGCTGGCGGAGCTGATGCGCTTCAAGTCCTGCGTGGCCATCGCGGGCACGCACGGCAAGACCACGACCACGTCGCTGGTCGCGACGCTGCTGCTGGCCGGCAACCTCGACCCGACGGTGATCAACGGCGGCATCATCAACGCCTTCGGCACCAATGCCCGCATGGGCGAGGGCGACTGGATGGTAGTGGAGGCCGACGAGTCCGACGGCACCTTCCTGAAGCTGCCGGCGGACGTCGCCATCGTCACCAACATCGACCCCGAGCATCTCGATCATTTCGGCTCGTTCGATGCCGTGAAGGACGCGTTCCGGCGATTCATCGACAACATCCCGTTCTACGGCTTCGCGGTGATGTGCATCGACCATCCGGTGGTGCAGGATCTCGTCGGCCATATCGAGGATCGGCGGATCATCACCTACGGTGAGAATCCGCAGGCGGACGTGCGCCTGATCGACGTGGACCTGCGCGGCGGCCAGAGCCGCTTCCGGGTGATGATCCGCGACCGCCGCCCCGGCTACCGGATGGAGATGGAGGACCTGGTCCTGCCGATGCCGGGCAAGCACAACGCGCTCAACGCCACCGCGGCGCTCGCCGTGGCGCACGAGCTCGGCGTGAAGCCCGACGCGATCCGCCAGGCGCTCGCCGGCTTCGGCGGCGTCAAGCGGCGCTTCACCCGCACCGGCGAGTGGAACGGCGCGACGATCTTCGACGATTACGGACACCATCCGGTGGAGATCAAGGCGGTGCTCAAGGCCGCGCGCGCCTCGACCGAGCACGGCGTGATCGCCGTGGTGCAGCCACACCGCTATACCCGGCTGCAATCGCTCTTCGACGATTTCTGCACCTGCTTCAACGATGCCGACACGGTGATCGTGGCGCCGGTCTACGCGGCCGGCGAGACGCCGATCGAGGGCTTCGACCGCGACAGCCTCGTGGCGGGCCTGCGCTCTCGCGGCCACCGCGACGCCCGGGCGCTGGAGCGGCCGGAGGAACTTTCGGGGATCATCGCGGAGCTCGCCAAGCCGGGCGACTACGTGGTGTGCCTCGGGGCCGGTACGATCACCCAATGGGCCTACGCGCTGCCGGGCGAATTGGCCGCGCGGGGACGGTAAGGGGATGCGCGGGGCCGATCCGGAACCGGCCCGTTTCCGGCGATGCCTGCGCGGATCACAGACCGAGGCCGAGCGCCGCCTCCGGTGTCGCTTGCGGGACCGGCGTCTCGGCGGGGCCGATGTCGTCCGGCGGGAATCGATCAGGCGCTGTGTTGCGGAGTTCGACTCCCGAACGTCACGCCTGATTGTCATGCGGAATGGCGACCACCACGCGGACAGCGACCATGGCGTTCGGGCCCCGTGGCTGACCGCACAGGGCTCTCGCGTCCTGGGGTTCTGGAATGCCGGGATCGTGAACACCGTCGCCCGCGTCCGAGACACGATCTTGTCCGTGCCGCCCTCAACTCACCGCCTGCCGCGAGAGGGTCGCGACGACCCCGTCGTCGGCACGGACCGCCCGAAGGGCGAAGGTGAGGGGGCGGCTTCAGTCGAGCCACAGCTGGAGCCGCCCCCTCACCCTCGGCTGCCGCCCCGATGCGACGACATGGTCGTCGCATCCCTCTCCCCGCAGGCGGGGAGCGGGGAGATCCAAAGATGACCGCATCCCTCCACGACCGTATCCGCGCCGCCGCGCCCGATCTTCGCGGGCGTCTGCTCGCCGACCAGCCGCTGGCCGACCTCACCTGGTTCCGGGTCGGCGGCCCCGCCGAGGTCCTGTTCATCCCGGCCGACGAGGAGGATCTCGCGCGCCTCCTCGCCACCCTGGACCCCGACGTGCCGGTCACGGTCATCGGTCTCGGCTCGAACCTGATCGTCCGCGACGGCGGGGTGCCGGGCGTGGTGGTCCGGCTCGGCGGCAAGGCGTTCGGCAGCGTCGCGATCGACGGCGACACGCTGGCCGTGGGCACCGCGGTTCCCGACATGCGCCTCGCCAAGGCGGCCGCCGAGGCCGGTCTCGACGGGCTCGCCTTCTACCGCGGCATCCCGGGCTCGATCGGCGGCGCGCTGCGCATGAATGCCGGCGCGCATGGCGGCGAGACCACCGACGTGCTGGTGGAGGCGCGCGGAATCGACCGCCGGGGCGCATTGCGCACCTTCAGCCACGCCGACATGGGCTTCTCCTACCGGCATTCGGATGCCCCGGAGGACGTCATCTTCACGAGCGCCCTGTTCCGGGGCAAGCCCGGCGACCGGGCCGCCATCGAGGCGGAGATGGAGCGGGTCACGGCCGCCCGTGAGGCCGCCCAGCCGATCCGCGAGCGCACCGGCGGCTCGACCTTCGCCAATCCCGAGGGCGGCAAGGCGTGGCAGCTCGTCGACGCCGCCGGTTGCCGGGGCCTGACCCGGGGCGGCGCCCAGGTCAGCGAGATGCACTGCAATTTCCTGATCAACACCGGCCAGGCGACCGCCGCCGATATCGAGGGACTCGGCGAGGAAGTCCGTCGCCGGGTGCGCGAGACGAGCGGCGTCGAGCTGCGCTGGGAGATCCGGCGGATCGGCGCGGCGGCCGCCCCCCGGTGAGCGCGGTGTTCCCGCCTCGCCGATGCGGCCGGGATACGGTGCTCGTCTGCCACCGGTGACCGTCCGGTCCCTGCAGAGTCTGTTTGAAGCCGACCTATTCGAGGTGCCCTGATGTCCAAGCACGTCGCCGTCCTGCTGGGCGGCACCTCCGCCGAGCGCGAAGTCTCGCTCAGTTCCGGCAAGGCCTGCGCCGACGCCCTCGAAGGCGAGGGCTACCGGGTCACCCGGGTCGATGTCGGTCCCGATATCGCCTCCGTGCTGACGGCGCTCAAGCCGGACGTGGCCTTCAATGCGCTGCACGGCCCGGACGGGGAGGACGGCACGATCCAGGGTCTCCTGGAGATCCTCAGGATCCCCTACACCCATTCCGGCGTCCTCGCCTCGGCGCTCGCGATGAACAAGGAGCAGGCCAAGACCGTCATGCGCGCGGCCGGCGTCGACGTGCCGGAAGGCCGGATCGTTAACCGTCGTGAGGCCGCCAGGACACACCCCCTGCCGCCACCCTATGTGGTGAAACCCATCGCCGAGGGCTCCTCGGTGGGTGTGATCATCGTGCGCGACGGGCGCTCGCACCCGCCACAGATCCTCGCCTCCGAGGAGTGGACGTTCGGCGAGCAAGTCCTTGTAGAACCTTACATAGCCGGCCGCGAGCTCACCTGCGGGGTGATGGGCGACAGGGCCCTCGGCGTGATCGAGGTGAAGGCCGCGACGGGGGATTGGTACGACTACGACGCTAAATACGCCCCGGGGGGGTCGGTGCACGTGCTCCCGGCCGAACTTAAACCAAATGTTTACCAGCGTGTCCAAGAACTGTCGTTAACGGCGCATCAAGCACTGGGCTGTCGGGGCGTCAGCCGTGCCGACCTTCGCTACGACGACACACCGGGTGGAACCGGTCTGCTCGTCGTGCTGGAGGTCAACACGCAACCCGGCATGACCCAGACGAGCCTTGTGCCGGAGATGGCGGCCCATGCGGGCCTGAGTTTCGGTGAGCTCGTCCGATGGATGGTGGAGGACGCTTCCCTGAATCGCTGAGCGGCGACGCCGCCGGCCGGACCGGTCCCGCGCGCCTCGCTGGCGCGATCCTGGGCCGGCTCGCCGGCCGCGTCTCGCCTCGGTCGCTCTCGGTCCGCCGGGCCCGCTCGGGCCAGCGCCTGAGCGAGCGCCTGCCGCGCGGCGTCGGCGTGGTGGCGGTCTCCGTGTCCGCCGCCGCCATGGCGCTCGCCGGTTTCGTGGCGAGCGGCCGCTACGACGCCTTCGTGGCGGAGCAGGGCCGTCCCCTCGACATCGCGGCGCGCGTCGCGGGCTTCGGCGTCGAGCGCGTCACCATCTCGGGCATCTCCCGGATGTACGAGCGCGAAGTGCTGGCCGCCGCCGGCATCGACTGGCGCTCCTCGGTTCCCTTCCTCGACGTCAACGAGGTCCGCGAGCGGCTGCTGCGCGTGCCGCTGATCGCCCAGGCCTCCGTCCGGAAGATCTATCCCAACGAGATCGCCATCACCCAGGTGGAGCGCGAGCCCGCGGCCCTCTGGCAGAAGAACGGCGAGATCAGCGTGATCGCCGCCGACGGCACCGTCATCGACGCCATGCGGGACGACCGCTATGCCAGCCTCCCCCTGGTGGTCGGCGACGACGCCAACACCAAGCTTCCGGAATATCTCGCCCTCATCGCCGCCGCCGGTCCGCTCGCCGAGCGGATCAAGGCCGGCACCTACGTGTCCGGTCGGCGCTGGACCCTCAAGTTCGACGGCATCGACGTGCGCCTGCCCGAGGCCGACCCGGCCGCGGCGCTCGCCCGCCTCGTCCGGTTCGAGCGCGAGGCCGGCCTGCTTGAGAAGGACATCATCGCGGTGGACCTGCGCATGCCGGACCGCCTCGTGGTGCGCCTGACCGAGGAGGCCGCCGCCGCCCGTGCGGAAGCCCAGAAGGCGAAGAAGAAGGGCGCGGCCAGCTGATGCCCTTCCTGTCGATCTCCGCCCGTCCCGCCTCCCGCGTCCGGTAGCGTCAATGCACAGCCAACACGGCCTCACGCCGCGCTTGAAGCCGCTCTCCGCCCGGCGCTCGACCACCCTCTCGGTGCTCGATATCGGCACGAGCAAGGTGGTCTGCCTCATCGCCGAGCTGCAGCCCGCCGAGGCGCTCACCACGCTCCGCGGGCGTACCCACCTCGCGCGCATCATCGGCATCGGCCACCAGCGCTCGCTCGGCCTGAAGGGCGGCGCCATCGTAGACCTCGCCGCCGCCGAGGGCGCGATCCGTCAGGCGGTCCACGCCGCCGAGCGGATGGCCAAGGTCGAGGTCCAGTCGGTCATCGTCAACATGTCGGGCGGCCGGCTCGCCTCGCAGCATTTCCAGGCGCGGGTGAACGTCCGCTCCGGCACCGTCACGGGCAGCGACGTCGAGCGGGTGCTCGAGACCGCGAGCGCCCACGGCGTCAGCCCCGGCCGGGCCGTGCTGCACGCCCTGCCCACCGGCTACGCCCTGGACGGGCAGGGCGCCGTCATCGACCCGTCGGGCATGATCGGCGAGGCGCTCAGCGTCGACCTGCACGTGGTCACCAGCGAGCTGGCCGCCGCCCGCAACGTCATGCTGGCGGTGGAGCATTGCCACCTCGGCGTCGAGGCGGTGATCGCCACGCCCTACGCGGCCGGACTCTCCGCGCTCGGGACGANGAGGCCGAGATG
>NZ_BACT01000923.1:0-944 GCF_000333255.1 Methylobacterium sp. B1
CGGGGGGATCGGCCGTCCCCTGAGGGATGGGGCCGGGTTCGGGGCCGGTTGCGGGTCCCGCGGAACCGCCTGCGGCCGGAGCGCCCCGTCCTCGCGCGGGGGGGCGGCCGACACCTGCGGACGCGGCAGGGCCGGGGCCGGGGCGGCGTCCGGAAGGGCCGCGCCGGGCGCCGCCTCGGGCTGCGGCCGGAGCGCCTCCGCCGGCCGGGCCTTGAGGGCCGCGATCTCGGCATCCTGCGCGCTCAGCACGGTGGTGAGGTCGCGCACGATGCCGCTGAGCAACCCGAATTCGACCGTCAATTCCTCGATCTGCGCCCGCAACGCCGCCTCGGCGGCTTCGGGGCGCGGCTGAGCCGCGGCGCCGGCCCCCGCCGTCTCGACCTTGAGCAGGCGCCGGGACAGCAGATCGACCTCGCCGGACAGCTTCTCGCAGCGCGCCTTCAGGGTGGCGATACGGGTCAGGGCGAGACCGCCGGCCAGGGCGGCGGCGACGCCGAGCGTCATGGCACTCCAGAGCGGCAGGAACACCGCGAGTGGCCCGAACACGACGAGCCCGAGAAGGCCGACCGTCAACAGCCCCGCATACCGGCCGAGGACCGGGACCATCGTCTAACCACCTGCCGGGAACGCGCGCCGGTCGCCGGGGGACATCCCGAGCGAACCCCACCGGGCGCGAACCGAATCACTGGATCATTGGCCGGGCGCACCGGGCCCGGCAAGGCTCCGGGAGGAGGATGATGCGCCATCACCTGTTAATTCCGGGCGGTGTGACGCCGGCGCCCGCTGGAACGTTGCGGAATCATCACGGCGGATCCGATTACAAGGCGCTCCGGGGAGGGTTGCGCGGCTTGCGAATGCGGAGGGGATGAAAAAGGGTCATAAAGCGTGGCCATGACGTTTCTCCCCCCCCGTACTTCCCGATTTCGCCCCGTTCTCGGCGCCGG
>NZ_BACT01000922.1:0-1348 GCF_000333255.1 Methylobacterium sp. B1
GTCTGACTGAGGTCGAATCGGTGCCGCCGATCCGCACGCCGTCATTGGCCAGGATGTCTCCGGCCCGGTCCGGCCGGCCCCGGCGCTCCGGCGCGAGGCGCACGATGGAGAAATCCGAGGTGCCGCCGCCGATATCGGCGACCAGCGCGATCTCCTCGGACCGGACCTGCCGCTCGTAGTCGACTGATGGCGCTGCTCATGTCGGGGGGACATTTGCGGCCGGCGGCGCGGCGCGCAAGACCATGAAGGCGGTAATCAACGCCAGGCCGCCCGAGACGGCCGCCGGGGCGACCAACGCGTACAGGCCGAATTGCTGATAGGCGTGGGCACCGAGGAAGGCGCCGAACAGCAGCGACAGCCAGACCAGAGCATCGCCGATCCACCCCAACGGATCGCCGGTGCGGGTCAGGGCCTGCGCGATCTTCTGGCCGAGGCTGAACAGCGCCCCGGTCACGAAGGTGGTCCCGGCTCGGAAGCCCGTGACCTGCGCCAGGACGGCGTTCTGCGACCCCATCGCCAAGGCGACGAAGAAGGCCGCGAGGCCCAGCTCGGGCGACTCGAGACCGAGCCCCAGACCGGCGAGGATCAGCAGGGTTTCGTAGGCCAGCACCGCGGGCGTCGTCCACCGGGCCGGGACCAGGATGGCCAGCCCGCTGCCGAGAACCGACCCCGCCAGGAAGGCGACGATCAGGGTCGCGGGCAGGATCATGCGATGCAGCTCGGCCCCGGCGCCCAGGACCGCGAGCTGCGTGGTGTTGCCGCTCATGAACGACATGTACAGGCCGCCGAGACGCACGAAGCCGAGGGCATCGACATAACCGGCGAGGCCCGTGAGGAGCAGGCCGGAGCCGAGCTGCCAGGGACGCCTCACGACCGGGCCTCGCCGTCACGGACCGGTAACGAACCATTAACCATTCGGACGGCTTCGTTGAGGGACGCCGGGCCGCGGTTAACGCGCCGCTCACCAAACCCGAGCAATTCGATGCAAACACGGTGAACGCCGCGTCGGAAGGGGCCGTTGCCCTTACGATCCGGCCCGGGGCCATCGAGCCCCCGCCGGGTGAGTGGGAGTTGCGTCATGGTTCCGTTCGCCGCCGCATTCGTCTGCCCGTCCATGCCCGTCCCGGACCGGGCCGCCACGATCCTGATCGTCGAGGATGAGCCGACCGTGTGCGAACTGGCCGCCGAGGCGCTGATCGAGGAAGGGTATCGGGTGCTCACCGCTGCGGATGCCTGGGAAGCCGAGGCCATCCTGGCTCGCGAGAGCGTCGACCTGCTCTTCACGGATATCGACCTCGCCCGCAATACGAACGGCCTGTCGCTGGGGCGCGTGTGCCGCGAGCTGTCT
>NZ_BACT01000921.1:0-1274 GCF_000333255.1 Methylobacterium sp. B1
CGCCGGCGCTGACGGCCCTGGTCCGCCTCGGCCGGCCGTTGCCGCTCGCCTTCGATGCGATGCGCCTCGAACTCGACGCGGCGGGGCGGCCGTGCCGCTTCCGCCTGCCCGCGGACGGGTCCGGCTGCGCGGCCTGCCCGGCGCCCGGCCTCACCGGGCTGGTGGAGGCGCATCTGCGCCCGTTCGTGGAGCTGTGCCACGCCCGATGTGGCATCGCCCCCCGGATCCTCTGGGGCAACGCGGCGGTGATCCTCGACTACGTCGCCCGGGAACTCGGGACCCCGCTCGGGGACGGGGGCGGGGACGGGGCGGGGGCCGGGGCGCCCCCCGCTTGCGCCGCCGCCTGTGACGACGTCGCGGCCTGCCTCGGATGGCGTCCGGGCCCGGGCTGCGCTAGGAGCCCCCTGGCGCAGGCGCTCTGTCCGGGGACGTCGGGGTGCCGGCGGCGGCGCGTCTGCTGCCTGCGCCAGCGCCTGCCGGGGGTGCCGTCCTGCGGCGCGCTCTGCCCCGTCGCGTGCGCCGCCCCACGCTGATCCGAGCCGCGCGATGTTGAAGGCCTTCCTCGCCTATTACCGGCCGTACCGGACGCTGTTCCTGGTCGATTTCGGCTGCGCGGTGCTGTCCGGCCTGCTCGAACTCGGCTTCCCCATCGCCGTGAAGGGCTTCATCGACAGCCTGCTGCCCCGGCAGGATTGGGGCCTGATCCTGCTCGCCGCCGCGGCGCTGGCGCTGGTCTACGTGGCCAATGCCGGCCTGATGGTGGTGGTCACCTACTGGGGCCACGTGCTCGGCATCAACATCGAGACCACCCTGCGGGAACGGGCCTTCGACCACCTGCAGAAGCTCTCCTTCCGCTTCTACGACGGCCAGAAGACCGGCCATCTCGTCGCCCGGGTGACCAAGGACCTGGAGGAGATCGGCGAGGTCGCCCATCACGGGCCCGAGGACCTGTTCATCGCCGTGATGACGCTGCTGGGCGCCTTCGCGCTGATGCTCACGGTGCACGCGCCGCTGGCGCTGATCACGGCGGCGATCCTGCCGCTGATCGCCTTCGTGTCGATCCGCTACGGCGGCCGCATGACCCGCAACTGGCAGGCCCAGTACGGCCGGGTCGGGGCCTTCAATGCGCGGATCGAGGAGAATGTCGGCGGGATGCGGGTCGTGCAGGCCTTCGCCAACGAGCCCCACGAGCGCGCCCTGTTCGCCCGCGACAATGCCCGCTACCGCGACACCAAGCTCGAGGCCTACCGGCTGATGGCGGCGGGCCGTCGATC
>NZ_BACT01000920.1:0-7052 GCF_000333255.1 Methylobacterium sp. B1
CCGGATCCGCTGCGGCGGCCCCGCCGGAGCCGATCCCGTACGACCGGGCCGATGCCAGCCGGGCGGTCATCCTGGCCGGCCTCGCAACCGTGCTGATCCTCGGCGCGGTGCTCCTGATGCTGTGAGCGTCGGGGGCGGAACGCTTCGGCCCGCGGCCCCGTTGGCCCGGGACGGCCGGAAACGGCCCCGAGGACCATCGTATCCATGCGTCAGACCCCGGACGGAACCCTCGCCCTGCTGATCGCGGCCTTGCGCGAGGGGACCGCGCACGTGGAGGCGCTGCTGACGCTGGCGCGGACGGAGATCGACGGCAACATCCGGGCGATCGTATCGCTGGTCGCCATCATCGGCACGATCCCGGTGCTCCTGATCGTCACCTTCTTCCTCGGCCTCGACGCCGTGGTGAAGCTGCTGGCGGTGCCGTTCGGCGCGGAGGCGCCGGCCGCGCTGCTCGTCGCCGCGCCGTTCCTGGCCGTCGCGCTCGGCCTCGGCTGGATGGGCGTGCGCCGGATGGCGCTCTCGAACCTGGAACCCTGGCGGACATGGCGGCAGGTGAAGCGGGACGTCCGGGAGGTTACACGCATCGGCACCTGATCCCGGGACCGAAAGGTCGTTTTCCGTCAGGTGGCTATGCCCGTTCGTTCACGCGTGACGCGAGCGGCCCGGCGCTTCGCCGGTAGAGGGGCTGCTTCGTCGTTCCGCATCCTGTCTAGGCAAGCCGGCCCATCGCGCCCGGCTGATCCGGATGTGCTGAACCGATCAATCAGAATGTCGCCTCAACGCCCTGTCGCATCGAGACAATCTTGCTGAACCCCGTGGGCTCTAGCCCGTGGGTGCCAGCATCGTGCCGAGCCCCGGATCCAGCGGCACGTCGATCCGGCACTGGAGGCCTTGGGGTTCGAAGGCGAGATCGACCGTGCCGGCGAGCTCGCGCCGCACGCCGCCGGCGATCAGCCGCGTCCCGAAGCCGACCCGGGTCGGCGGCTGCACCGGCGGGCCGCCGCTCTCCTCCCAGCGGAACCGCAGATGTCGCGCGCCCGGCGCGAGCGACCACGTCACCCGGACGCGGCCCTCGCGGACCGAGAGGGCGCCGTACTTGGCGGCATTGGTGGTCAGTTCGTGGATGGTCATGCCGAGCGCGAGCACCTCGCGGGGGCTCAGCGAGACGTCCGGACCGTCCAGGCGGATCTGGTCGCCGCCGGTCCGGTAGGGGCCGAGTTCGTTCTCCAGCACCTCGCGCAGGGACGCACCGCTCCAGTCCTCGCGGGTCAGGAGGTCGTGGGTCTTCGACAGGGCCAGGATCCGCGCCTCCAGGACGTCCGCGGAGCCGCGGGACTGGCGGGCGAGGGCCTGGACGGTCGCCAGGGTGTTCTTCACCCGGTGGTTCAGTTCGTGCAGCATCGTGCCCTGCTGCGCCTGCAGGGCGCGCCCGTTCTGGATCTCCGCGTGCAGCGCGGCGGTGCTGCGTTGGAGGGTGCCGGCCATGGCGTCGAGCTTGCTGCCGAGGCGTTCGAACTCCGTGGCGCCGCGCAGGCCGGTGCGGGCGGCGAGATCACCGGCCTGCCAAGCCGCCGCGATGTGCAGGAGCCGCTCGACCGGACGGCGGATGAAGAGCCGCCCGGCCACGAGGGCGGCGGCCAGCGCCAGCGCCGCCCCGAGCGCGATCAGCACCAGCCCGCGGCGCGTGGCGGCGTCGATATCCGCGAAGGCGGCGGCATGGTCGCGCCCGACCACGACGCGCACCCCCGCCAGCGGGCCGTCCGGCGTTGCGGCCGCGATGATCCGCAGGCGGCCGTCGAGCCCCTCGGCGACGCGGACTTCGCTGCCCTGGATCTCCCGCATGGCGCGCTGGTCGGGCGGGATCGGCTTGCCGATCCAGGCGGCCTCGTCCGGACGGCGGGCGATGATCAGGCCGTCGCGGTCCGTGACGGTGATCGCCGTCTCCGCTTGATGGAGCGTCTGTTCCAGATGATCGGAGAGCCAGTCGAGGTCGACGGCGGCGAGGAGGACGCCGGTGGGGGCCGCCGTCGCGTCGCCGGCATGGACGGCCCGGGCGAAGTGGATCGAGGGCCGCCGCGTCTGCAGGCCGACCGCGTAGCCGCCCACCGCGTAGCCGCCCGTCTCCAGGGCGCGGCGGTGATAGGCGCGGTCGCGGCTCGTGTAGGAACCCGCCGGGGAACCGGCACTGTCGCAGAGCACGGCGCCTTCGGGATCGGTGAGGGCGATCAGCAGCACGTGCGGCAGCCGGGCGGCGGCGCGCCGCAGGTAGGCGGTGCAGGACGCCGGGTCGCGGGTCTGCACGGAGGCATCCCCGGAGATCAGGTCGAGGGCCTGCTGCATCCGCTCGGAAATCTGCGCGAAATCCTCCGCGACGTCCCGCGCGATGGCGCGGGCCTCGGCCCGCACGGCCGCGTCGCGGCTCGCCCGCAGGGCGACCTCGTTGTAGCCCTGGATCGCCAGCGCCGGGGCGAGGGCGAGCAGGACGAGCAGCAGGATGCGGGTCGTCAGCGACAGAGGCAGCGAGAGAGGCGGCGGCGGTAGCGACGGCGGCGGCGCGGCGGGGCGTGGGACGCGGAGCGGCATCGGCGGTCAGTCGCGACCGGCGATCATCGCCCGCACCCGGGCGGCCAGCACCTCCACGGAGAACGGCTTGGTGATCATCTGCATCCCCGGTTCCAGGTGACCGGTGCCGAAGGTCGCGTTCTCGGCATAGCCCGTGATGAACAGGACCTTCAGGTCCGGCCGGTGCGGGCGGGCCGCATCCACCATCTGTCGGCCATCGAGGCCGCCGGGTAGGCCGACATCGCTGATCAGAAGGTCGATCCGGCCCGGTCCCCGCAGCAGGGCGAGCCCCGCCCGGGCGTCCGCGGCCCGGACCGCGGTGTAGCCGAGGTCGGCCAGCACCTCGACGATCAGGTCCCGCACCACCGGCTCATCCTCCACCACCAGCACGGTCTCGCCGCGCGCCGCCCGGTGCAGCATCGTGCGATCCGAGGCCACGGATTCGGGCTCCGCGACGCCGCGGTGGCGCGGCAGATAGAGCGTGACGGCGGTGCCGCGCCCCGGCTCCGAATCGATCCGGACGTGTCCCTCTGACTGCCGGGCGAAGCCGTAGATCATCGACAGGCCGAGGCCGGTGCCCTGGCCCAGCGGCTTGGTCGTGAAGAACGGATCGAAGGCCCGGGCGGCGACCTCCGGGCTCATGCCGGTCCCGGTATCGCTGACGCGGATGCTCACGTAGGAGCCCGCCCTCGCGCCGGCCTCCAGCCTTGCGTCGGCGTCGCCCAGGCGGGCGTTTCCGGTCTCGATCACGAGGCGGCCGCCCTCCGGCATCGCGTCCCGGGCGTTGATGGCGAGGTTGAGGACGGCGTTCTCGAGCTGGTGCGGGTCGCACAGGGTCAGCCACAGGTCGGCCGCCGTGACCAGGGCGAGTTCCACCCGCTCGCCCAGGGTGCGGCGCAGGAGCTCCTCCATGCCGGCGATCAGCGGGTTGGCGGCGGTCGGCTGCGGCGCCAGGGGCTGGCGCCGGGCGAAGGCGAGCAGCCGGTGGGTCAGGGCCGCCGCCCGGTTGGCCGATGCCATGGCGGCGCCGGCATAGCGCTCGATCGCGTCGAACCGCCCCTGCCGGATGCGGGTCTGCATCAGCTCGAGGGAGCCGATGATGCCGGTAAGCAGGTTGTTGAAGTCGTGGGCGATGCCGCCGGTGAGCTGACCGATCGCCTCCATCTTCTGCGCCTGCAGGAGCTGTTCCTCGGCGCGGCGCTGCTCGGTCAGGTCCCGCCCGACGATGTAGAACAGCCCGGCCCCGGGCTCGGGCACCGCGGTCCACATCACGACCCGGCGGTCGCCCGCGCGGGTGAGGACGCGGTCGACGAAGCCCGTCACCCTCTCGCCGGCGGCGAGCCGCCCGACCACCGCGGCGGCCTCGGCATGGTCGTCCGGATCGATGAACGTCGCGAACGGGCGTCCGAGGAGCTCGGCCTCGGTCCAGCCGAGCATGCGCGCCCAGGCCGGGTTGACGCTCTTGAGGAAGCCATCGAGCCCCGCCGTGCCCATCAGGTCGTTGGTGGTCTCCCACAGCCGGTCGCGCTCGCGGGTGCGCTGCGTGACCTCGGAGAGCAGCGCCGCCTCGACCTCCTTGCGGTCGGTGATGTCCTGGACGAACACATGGAAGCCGTCGACCGCCCCGCCGGCATCGCGCCGGGGCAGATAGCGGATCTCGGCATCCCGGTGGCGCCCGTCCGCGTGGGGCCACGCCGCCTCGAACAGGACGGCCTCGCCGGCGAGCGCGCGCTCGATATAGGTGCGCCGCAACTCGGCATTCGCCGGAGTCAGGAGCGCACGCACGTCGCGGCCGACGATCTCGGAGGCCGGGCGGAAGAACCAGTCCTGATAGGCCGCATTGGCGAAACGGTAGATGTAGTCCCGGCCGATGAAGGCGATCAGCACCGGCAGCGCATCGGTGATGAGGCGCAGCTCGCGCTCGTTGGCCTCGGCGCGCCCCTCCGCGGCCTTGTGGTCGGTGATGTCGCGCACCGCGCCGACGAACCGGACCGCACGCCCCGCGCCGTCCCGCTCGAACGCGCCGCGCCAGGCGATCCAGCGCTCCGCGCCGGTATCGGCCCGCCGGATCCGGTAGGCGACGTCCCGCGCGGCGCGGCCGGCCGCGCGGTCGGCCCGCCGGGCGATCAGGCCGGCATCGTCCGGGCTGACGAGGCTGGCGATGACGTCGACGGGGAGCCGGTCCTGCTCCGGCAGCCCGTAAAGGCGAAAGAAGTTCGGCGTCCCGTGGACGGTGTCGCTGGCGATGTCGATGGTGAAGACGCCGACGCCGCCGGCCTCCTGGGCCCGGCGCAGGCGGCCCTCGGAGGCGCGCAGAGCCGCCTCGGCCCGGGCCTGCGCGCCGATCTCGGTATTGACCCCGAACCAGCGCGCCACCCGTCCGGTGGCGTCCCGCAGGGGCACGATCCGGGTGAGGAAGGGCCGGAACATGCCGTCGGCGCCCCGCAGGGGGAAGACCATCTCGAACGGTTCGCCGGTGGCGATCGCGGCGGCCCAGACCGCCTTGACCCGCGGCAGCTCGGCGGGGTCGTGGACAGCCTGCCAGCCCCAGCCCGCCATCGCCTCCTGGGTGGTGCCGCAATAGTCGAGCCAGCGGCGGTTGTACCAGAACAGGTAGCCGTCGCTGCGGGCGAGCCAGCACAGGATCGGCAGGTGGTCGGCGAGGTTGCGGAACTCGGCATCGTCGAGCCGTGCCGGGTCGGGATCGGGCAGGGTCGCGTCGATCCGCGCGGGCGCGCGCCAGAAGGCGCGGCCGAAGGCGGTCTCGTCCGCCGGTGCGACCGCGGCGTCTGTCTCCGCCCGGGCCGCGAGGGCGGCACGCAGGCCTTCGACCTCGTCCGCGAGCGCACGGTTGCGCTGCCGGAGATTCGCGACCTCGTCCACACTCATGAATCGCCGCCGGATCGGGCGGACGCGATCGACACGCGCGCGCAGGCGGATTCGAGAGCGGGATGCGGTGCCATACCGGCGTTTTTGCAGAACCGGCCGGCCCTTGCCAGTGCGCCGCGGGATCCGGGCGCCGGAAGCGTGGGCGGGATCGTCTCAGCGCCCGCGGGGGCGGCCGGCCTGCGGGCGCAGGTACAGGAAGCTGCGCTCGCCGGTAGCGGCTTCGGCCACGTGCTGGATCGTGTCGAGCAAGTCGGCCACGGCCTGCGGCGCGGCCGGACGGAACCCCGCCTTCGGCTCGACCCAGCGCTTCTGCGTGCGTCCCGCGGCGATCTGAGCTTCGCTCAGCGCGTCGAAATCCCGGCGTCGGGTCATGGTTCTGCCCTCCGCCTGGGATTCTGTCGGCGGTATGGTTGACGAAAGGTTAACGCAGGATCCGCTCTCCGCGAGGGGACAGCGCGCCGCATCTGCCGACCGGCTTGATCCAAGAGCCAGCCCCCTCTAAACAACAAAAACTGAGGTAAATCAATAGATTAGTGTGATTATAAACTGCAGCCTCCGGGACGGCGCGGGACTCAGACCAGCGTGTGGGCCGCGGTGACCGGATCCGCCGGCCCCGCCATCGGCACCCGGGTCGTCGACGCCCTGGCCGGGCTGCGGCCGCTGGCGCCATTCTTCTGCCTGTACGTGACCTTCGGGGCCACGCTCGGCTTCCTGTCCGGCGGGGCGCCGCTGATCCTGCGGGCCCGGGGCGTGGAGCTGGCCGAGGTCGGCCTGCTGCAACTGATCAACCTGCCGGTCGGGCTGACCTTCCTGTGGGCGCCCGTCCTCGACCGGCTGCGCCTGCCGTTCCTCAGCCATCGGATCGGCTGGATCGTGGTCGCGCAGGCCGCTTCGGTGCTCCTGCTGGTCGCCCTGAGCTTCGGCGAGACCTGGCCGCTCCCGGCGCTGCTCGCCCTGGCGATCGCCGCCTGCGCCTGCGTGGCGACCATGGACATCGCCCTCGAGGCGCTGGTGGTCGAGACCGTCCCGGCGGACGAGCGGGCCTACGTGGCCTCGGCCAAGCTGTGCGGGGCCTCCCTGGGCGGGATCCTGGGGGTCGGCGTGCTGGTCGGCTCCTACGACAGCCTGGGCTGGCACGGGGCGGTCCTGGCCTGCGCGGCGCTCGACGCCCTCTGCCTGCTGCCGATCCTCGGCTACGGGGAGGCGCGCCTGCGCGGGGCCGGGCCAAGCCTGGAGCGCGGGTCGGGCGCGCTGGCGCGTCTGCGCCGCCTGGCCGGACGCGTGCTCGTCCTCGGGGCCTATTTCGCCGCCTCCTATCTCGTCGCCGGGCCCAACACACTGGCGCTCCTCGATCTCGGCGTGTCGCTCGGGCAGGTCGGATCGCTCACCGGCACCGTCCTGCCGGCCGTGAACCTGGTGATGGCCCTGGCGGCGGGGGGCTTGGCCGCGCGGTTCGGCACGGTCCGGCTGATCGCCGCGGGCGCCCTCGGCGTCCTGGCCTCAGGGGGCCTGATGGCCGTCGCGAGCGCCGGCCGGATGGCGGATCTCGGAAAAACGGCCACGGTGCTCAGCTTCGTCGCGGGCGGCTTCCTGGGCGTGCC
>NZ_BACT01000919.1:0-2802 GCF_000333255.1 Methylobacterium sp. B1
CGGCGGTCGAGGCCTGGCGAGCTACTTCGTCTGGCTCAACCGCGGCAAGGAGAGCCTCGTCGCCGACATCAAGGACCCGGCCGATGCCCGGCTCCTGCACGCGATCCTCGCGCGGGCCGACGTGTTCGTGCAGAACCTCGCCCCCGGCGCCGCGGCGCGCGCGGGCTTCGGATCGGCGGAGCTCCGTGCACGCTATCCCCGGCTGATCACCGTCGACATCTCGGGCTACGGCGCCGGCAACCCCTACAGCGACATGAAGGCCTACGACCTGCTGGTCCAGGCGGAGAGCGGGCTCGCGGGCATCACCGGCCATCCGGCGGGACCCGGCCGGGTCGGCGTGTCCGTCTGCGACGTCGCCTGCGGCATGGATGCCCATGCGGCCGTCCTGGAGGCGCTGATCGCCCGGGGCATTTCCGGGCAGGGCTGCGCCCTGGAGGTCAGCCTGTTCAGCGCCGCCGCCGACTGGATGAACGTGCCGCTGCTCTATTTCGAGGGAACCGGGCAGGCGCCGCAGCGGGTCGGCCTCGCCCATCCCTCGATCTGTCCCTATGGCGCCTTCCCCACGGCCGACGGCAGCCTCGTGCTGATCTCGATCCAGAATGAGCGCGAATGGGCGCGCTTCTGTGCTGGCGTGCTCGGGGAGCCGGATCTCGCCCGCGCCGAAGGCTTCGCGTCCAACAACGCCCGGGTCGCCAACCGCGCCGCCGTCGACCTGCGCATCGGTGCCGAGCTGGTGCGGCTGAGCCGCGACGCCGCCGCCGCCCGGCTGGAGGCCGCCGGCACCGCCTACGGCTTCGTCAACACGCTTGCGGACCTCGTCACCCACCCGGCGCTGATCCGCACGGAGGTCGGGACACCCGCCGGATCCGCCCGCATCGTCGCGCCGCCGGTGCTGGTCGACAGGCAGGTCCGCGCCCTCGGCCCCGTCCCGGCGATCGACGCGCACGGCGCGCGTATCCGGGCCGAGTTCGCGCCCGGCACCTGAGGACCTAGAGATCGACACCGAACGACACGCGGGGAGGACACGATGAGGCTCGACGGCAAGATCGCGCTCGTGACGGGCGCCGGCAGCGGCTTTGGAGCGGGGATCGCCCAGCGTTTCGTCGCCGAGGGGGCGAAGGTCGCCTGCATCGACATCGACGGCGCGGCCGCCGCGCGGGTCGCGGCGGATCTGGGCGACAACGCCATCGCCATCGCCGCAGATGTCGGCCTCGCCGCCGATGTCATCGCCAGCGTCGACGAGACACGGCAGCGCTTCGGTCTGCCGAACATCCTGGTCAACAACGCCGGCACCACACACCGCAACAAGCCGCTGATGGAGGTCACCGAAGAAGACTTCGACCGGGTCTTCCGGGTCAACGTGAAGTCGATCTTTCACTACGTCCGGGAGGTCGCCCCGCTCATGCGCGATGCGGGCGGCGGCGTTATCCTGAACGTCAGTTCGACGGCGGCTCTGCGGCCGCGGCCGGGGCTGACGTGGTACAACGCCTCCAAGGGCGCGGCGAGCCTCGCCTCGAAGTCCCTGGCGCTCGAATTGGCGCCCTGGAAGATCCGGGTGAACGCCCTCTGCCCGGTCATGGGCGCCACCGGGCTCCTCGAGCATTTCATGGGCGTGCCCGATACCCCCGAGAACCGCGACCGGTTCATCGCCACGATCCCGCTCGGCCGCCTGTCCCAGGCGAGCGACATCGCGTCGGCCGCCCTGTTCCTCGCCTCCGACGAGGCGGCCTTCATCACCGGCGTCGACCTGCCGGTCGACGGCGGCCGCACGGCCTGAGGAGATGTCGATGGAAGCCTATACCGAGATCCGCGAGGCGGTCGCCAAGCTCTGCGCCGGCTTCCCGGGCCCGTACTGGCGGGCCCTCGACCGGGAGATGGCCTACCCGACCGCGTTCGTGAACGCGCTCACCGAGAGCGGCTACCTGTCGGTTCTGATCCCCGAGGCGTATGGCGGCTCCGGCCTGCCGCTCTCGGCCGCGGCCGCGATCCTGGAGGAGGTCCAGCGGGCCGGCTGCAACGGGGGCGCATGCCACGCGCAGATGTACACGATGGGCACGCTCCTCCGGCACGGCTCCGAGGCGCAGAAGGCCGAATATCTCCCGGCTCTCGCGGAAGGCCGCCTGCGGCTCCAGGCCTTCGGGGTGACCGAGCCCACCTCCGGCACCGACACCGGCAGCCTCAAGACTACGGCGCGCCTGGAGGGCGACCACTACGTCGTCAACGGCCAGAAGATCTGGACCAGCCGGGCCGAACATTCGGACCTGATGCTGCTTCTGGCGCGCACGTCGCCCAGGACCGAGGGCATGAAACGCACCGACGGCCTGTCGGTGCTCCTCGTCGACATGCGGGAGGCCAGGGGCAACGGCCTCACCATCCGGCCGATCCGCACGATGATGAACCATGCCACCACGGAGGTGTTCTTCGACAACCTCAGGGTGCCGGCCCAGAATCTCATCGGCGCGGAGGGGAAGGGTTTCCGCTACATCCTGTCGGGCATGAATGCCGAGCGGATCCTGATCGCCGCCGAATGCATCGGCGACGCCAAGTGGTTCATCGAGAGGGCGCGGATCTATGCCGGCGAGCGTTCGGTCTTCGGGCGTCCGATCGGTGCCAATCAGGGCGTACAGTTCCCGATCGCCAAGGCCTACGCCAACATGCGCGCGGCCGAGCTGATGGTCCGGGAGGCGCTGGCCCTCTACGAGGGCGGCGCGAATCCGGGAGCCGAGGCCAACATGGCCAAGATGCTGGCGGCCGACGCGTCGTTCGAGGCGGCCAATGCCTGCATCCAGACCCATGGCGGCT
>NZ_BACT01000918.1:0-7152 GCF_000333255.1 Methylobacterium sp. B1
CGGGGCGTACCGTAGCCGTAGGACGGGGCGTAGCCGTAGCCACCGCCGTAGTAGCTGTCGCGGGCCGCGCCCGCGGCGATCGCACCGGCGGCGAGGCCGGCGATGCCGAGGCCGATGGCGGCACCGGTGCCGATGCCGCGGCGGCCGCGGTAGTAGCCGTGGCCGTAGCCGCCGTAACCGCCGTGGTAGCCCCACGGACGCGCCTCGGCGCCCGTCGTGGCGGCGACGCTGCCAATGGCCATGGCGGCGGCGGTGGCGATGATACCGATCTTGCGCATAGTGTTCCTTCTCGATCCTCGATCGAACATGCCCGATAACGTTGTCGCCCCGATACCGTTCCAGATCTCGCCCGGAGTTTTGGTGCGTATGCGCACACAGTCGGGTTCCTGAACCGTTGTTCATCGGCGCTCGCGCCGCCGTGATTGCGGTCAAGCTTGAGCGTTCGCCTGTGGAGCACGCCCGAACTCTTGCGAAGAGCCTGGCGCGGCCGCGGCCGGCGACGGTGGCGGCCGGGGCTCGAGGGCGGCGCATTGGCCGATCGGCCGGGCCCGGCGGCGGAAATCCGCCCTCCTCCGGGGCGGTCGTGCTACGGCTCCGTCCGGAGGACCGACGATGGATGCCTGGACCCTGATCCGCGACAGCTTCGCGCCCCTGCCCGGCAAGCGGATCCTCGACATCGGCTGCGGGCCCGGGGCGCTCGCGCGCCGGCTGGCTGACGCCGGCGCGGCGGTCACCGGCATCGACCCCGGTGGGGCGGCGCTCGCCCGGGCGCGGGAGACCGTGCCGGAGGCGCGCTTCGAGTCCGCGACCGGCGAGGCCCTGCCCTTCCCCGATGCCGGCTTCGACGGCGCCGTGATGCTGAACGCCCTGCACCACGTGCCGGACCCGGCGGCCGCCCTCGCCGAGGCGGCGCGCGTGATGGTCCCGGGCGGCCGGCTCGTCGTGGTGGAGCCCCTGGCGGAGGGCAGCTTCTTCGACGCCCTGCGGCCGATCGATGACGAGACGGCGGTCCGGGCCGCGGCCCAGGCGGCCATCGCCGACGCCCTGGCCCGCCGCGCCTACGCGTGCCGCCGCGACGTGACTGTCGAGCGGCGGGAGCACTTCGACTCCCTCGACGCCTTCCTCGCCCGCGTCAGCGCCGTGGACCCGGCCCGCGCCGCGACCATTCGGGACCGGCGTCCCGTGATCGCGGAGGCTTTCCACAAGGCGGCCGCGCGCGAGGCGGACGGGCGGTTCGGCCTCGTCCAGCCCCTGCGGATCCACGTGCTGGAGCCGGAGGCCGCCTGAGCCGCTCAGGCGGTCCGGCGCTTGGCGAGGCGGTCGAAGGCGAGGAGTTCCTCGAGCAGCGCCGGCAGGTCCTTCAGCGCCACCATGTTGGGGCCGTCCGAGGGGGCCCGGTCCGGGTCGGGATGCGTCTCGATGAACACGCCCGCCACGCCCACCGCCACGGCGGCGCGGGCGAGGACGGCGACGAATTCCCGCTGGCCGCCGGAACTCGCCCCCTGGCCGCCGGGCTGCTGCACCGAGTGGGTGGCGTCGAACACCACCGGCGCGCCCTGCGTGACCTGCGCCATGATCGGCAGACTGCGCATGTCCGAGACCAGGGTGTTGTAGCCGAAGGAGGCGCCGCGCTCGGTGACGATGACGTTGGGATTGCCGGCCTCCGTCACCTTGGCGGCGACGTGCTTCATGTCCCAGGGCGCCAGGAACTGACCCTTCTTGATGTTGACCGCCCGGCCGGTCGCGGCCGCGGCCAGCAGCAGATCGGTCTGGCGGCACAGGAAGGCGGGGATCTGGAGCACGTCCACCGCCTCGGCGGCGGGGGCGCATTGCTCGGCGGCGTGCACGTCGGTCAGCACCGGCAGCCCGAGGGTTTCGCGGATCTCGGCGAAGACCGGGAGCGCCCCGTCGAGGCCGATGCCCCGGGCGGCGCTGCCGGAGGTGCGGTTGGCCTTGTCGAAGGAGGTCTTGAACACGAGACCGACGCCGAGGCCCGCGGCCATCTCTTTGAGGGCGGCGGCGATCTCCAGGGCGTGCTGGCGCCCTTCGAGCTGGCATGGGCCGGCGATCAGCGTCAGCGGCAGGTTGTTGGCGAAGCGGACGCCGCCGACTTGGACGACGGGGCCGGGTGTCTCGATCTGCGACATGCGGGCCGGTCTAGCCCGCGCGGCGGATCCGCGAAAGCCCGGGCCTGTGGGCCAGCCGGCAGACGGTGAGGTCGTCCCTCAGGCCATCGGTCCGGGGCCCGGTCTCGCACAGCATCAGGATCGGGCCGATGCCGCCCCGGCGCGGGGCCTGCGCCAGAAGGCTGGCCTGGTGGAGGTTGAGCGCCAGAACCTCGGCCGAGGCGGCGTCAGCCCCGGCCAGCGCCCGCGCCGCGCGGCCGATCAGGATGAAGTAGCCCGGGGGCGGCTCGCGATCGAGGGATGCCACGGTGAGCCTGGCGGGGGCGCGGCAATCGAGGCTCATCCGCTCGGCATCCTGCGCCCGGAATACCGCGACGGGGCCCGTCCGACCGGCCAGGGAGGCTCCGGTCGCGCGGATCACCGTCGCGGCGAGCGTGTCGCAGGCGTCGGCGGCGCGGGCTGGTGCGGATCCGAGACTGAACACGCCGACGAGGACAGTCAGAGCGGAGAGGCGCAGCATGGGGAAATCCGCGGCAGGAGCCCGTCACCCTCGGGACGGTCGAGCAGGGTCCGTTCGCCCTGGTCTCGAACGGCCTGGGCACCGTGCAGGCCTACAACACCGTCCAGGTCCGCACGCGGGTCGACGGCGAGATCCAGCAGGTGGCGTTCCGGGAGGGACAGACCGTCCACAAGGACGATGTCCTCGTGCAGATCGACCCGCGGCCCTATCAGGCAGCGCTCGCTCAGGCGAAGGCCAAGAAGGAACAGGACACGGCCAATCTCGGCAACGCCAAAGCCGACCTGTCCGCTACACCGGACTGGGCGCCTACGCCTCCCGACAGCAGACCGAGACGCAGACCGCCCTGGTCGCCCAGCTCACCGCGCAGGTGGCGTCCGATCAGGCGGCTATCGACAACGCCACGACGCAGCTCGGCTACGCGACGGTCCGCGCGCCCATCGACGGCGTCACCGGCTTCCGGCAGGTCGATATCGGCAACATCGTCAACGCGGCGGGCCAGACCCCGATCGTCACGATCACGCAGGTGGAGCCGATCTTCGTCGTCTTCACGGCGCCGGAGGATCAGTTGCCCGCGATCGCCGCAGCCCTGCGCAAGGGCGACGTCCCGGTGGAAGCCTGGAGTTCGGACGGGCTGACGAAGCTCGCGGACGGCAAGCTCGCCCTGTTCAACAACCAAGTCGACACGGCGACCGGCACGATCCGCCTCAAGGCCGTTTTCGAGAACAAGATCCACGCCCTGTGGCCGGGCCTGTCGGTCTCCACCAAGATGCGGGTCGGCACGGTCGCCGTCGCCATGACCGTACCGGACAATGCCATCCAGCACGGTCCCGACGGCCTGTTCGTCTTCTCGGTGGATGACGGAAACCACGCCCATCAGCGCGCTCTGAAAGCGGGGCGCTCCGATTCCGGTCGGACCCGGATCCTCAGCGGCGATCTGCAGCCCGGCGAGCGGGTGATCGTCGCCGGTCAGTACAAGGTCCAGGACGGCAGCCTCGTGGGTGACCCGCACGCCGCCCACACCGCGCAGGCGGAGGCGCTGCGTTGAGGGTGAGCGAGGCGGCGATGACGAGAGCAGTTCCGCGCGAGGCCGAGCGGTGAAAGGCGGCATCTCGGCACCCTTCATCCGGTTTCCGGTGGCGACCACGCTGATCATGGTCGGCATCCTGTTCCTCGGGGTCGTGGCCTATCCGCTGCTGGGCGTCGCACCGCTGCCGCAGGTCGATTTCCCGACGATTCAGGTGACCGCGCAGCTCCCCGGCGCGAGCCCGGAGACGATGGCTTCGTCGGTGGCGCAGCCGCTGGAGCGGCAGTTCTCGCAGATCCCGGGCGTGGCGCAGATGACCTCGACGAGTTCCCTCGGGATCTCGACGGTCACGGTCCAGTTCGATCTCAACCGCAACATCGACGGCGCGGCGAGCGACATCCAGGCGGCGATCAACGCCGCCAGCGGCCAGCTTCCGAAGAACCTGCCGACCCCGCCGACCTACCGCAAGGTCAATCCGGCCGACTCGCCGATCCTGCTGCTCTCGGCCACCTCCGACAGCCTGCCGCTGATCGATGTGGACGACGCGGTCGACGTGCAGCTGGCCCAGCGGATCAGCCAGATCTCCGGCGTCGCCCAGGTCTTCATCGGCGGCCAGCAGAAGCCGGCGGTCCGCGTCCAGATCGATCCGGCCAAGCTCGTGGCCAAGGGCCTGTCTCTGGAGGACGTGCGCGCGCAGCTCACGCTGACCACCGTCAACAACCCCAAGGGCAGCATCGACGGCGGCAGCCACAGCTACACGATCTACGCCAACGACCAGCTCACTGCGGCGCAGAACTGGAACGACGTCATCATCGCCTATCGCGACGGCGCGCCGCTGCGCGTGCGCGATATCGGACAAGCCGTCGCCGGCCCCGAGGATACCAAGCAGGCCGGCTGGACCAACGGCCGGCGCGGCATCTTCCTCGTCGTGTTCAAGCAGCCCGGCGCCAACGTCATCGACACGGTGGACAGCATCAAGGCGCAGCTGCCGCGCCTGACCGCCACCCTGCCGGCCGCCATCAAGGTCGGCATCCTCAGCGACCGCACCCAGACCATCCGCGCCTCGGTCGAGGACGTGCAATTCACCCTGATGCTGACGATCGTGCTGGTCGTCGGGGTGATCTTCGTCTTCCTGCGCAGCTTCTGGGCGACGGTGATCCCGAGCGTGACGGTGCCGCTCGCGCTGCTCGGCGCCTGCGCGCTCATGTGGATGGCGGGCTACACCCTCGACAACCTCTCGCTGATGGCGCTCACCATCTCGGTGGGCTTCGTGGTGGACGACGCCATCGTCGTGCTCGAGAATATCAGCCGCTACGTCGAGGCGGGGATGCGGCCCATGGAGGCCGCGTTCAAGGGCGCGGGCGAGATCGGCTTCACCATCGTGTCGATCTCGGTGTCGCTGATCGCGGTGCTGATCCCGCTGCTGCTCATGGGCGGGATCATCGGCCGGCTGTTCCGCGAGTTCGCCGTGGTGCTGTCGATGACGATCGCGGTCTCGGCCTTCGTGTCGCTGACGCTGACCCCGATGATGGCCTCGCGGCTTCTCAAGCCGCACGACGGCGAGCGCCATGGCCGCCTCTACCGGATCAGCGAGGCCGCGTTCGACGGGCTGCTTGCAGTCTACGCCGATGCCCTCGACGTGGCTCTGCGGTTCCGCCGCGTCACGCTCTTGGTGTTCTTCGCCACGCTGGCACTGACGGGCTACCTGTTCGTCGCGATCCCGAAGGGTTTCTTCCCGCAGCAGGACACCGGTTTCATGATCGGCGTCACCGAGGCGTCGCAGGAAATCTCGTTCTCGGCGATGCAGGCGCTGCAGGAGAAGGTCGGCGCCATCGTCCAGGCCGATCCGGCGGTGGCCACCGTCGGCATGTCGCTCGGCGGCAACGGCCAGGCGCTCAATTCCGGGCGCATGTACATCACGCTCAAGCCGCGCGACGAGCGCGACGCCAATGCCTTCCAGGTGATCGGCCGCCTGCGGCCGAAACTCGAGCGCGTGGAGGGCATCCGGACCTTCATCCAGGCCACCCAGGACGTGCGCACCGGAGGCCGCACCTCGCGGACCCAGTTCGAGTACACGCTCCAGGATCCGGATCTCGCCGAGCTGAACGCCTGGGCGCCGCGCATCCTCGACACGCTGAAGACCCTGCCCGAGCTGCGCGACGTCGCCACCGACCAGCAGACGCGCGGCACGACGCTGACGCTGTCGATCGACCGCGACGCCGCCTCGCGCTACGGCATCACGCCTCAGCTGATCGACGACACGCTCTACGACGCGTTCGGCCAGCGCCAGATCGCCCAGTACTTCACGCAGCTGAACAGCTACCACGTCGTGCTGGAGGTTCTGCCGGCGCTGCAGGGCAGCGTCGAGAGCCTCGACAGGATCTACATCAAGGCGCCGATCGGGGGCGGGCAAGTACCGCTGGCGGCCTTCGCCCGCTGGACGACCGTTCCGGTGGCGCCGCTCGCCGTGAACCACCAGGGCCAGTTCCCGGCGGTGACGATCAGCTTCAACCTCGCTCCCGACGTAGCACTGGGCCAAGCGACCGAGGCTATCGGCCGGGCGATGCGGGAGCTGCAGGTGCCGCCGACCGTGGTGAGCGGCTTCCAGGGCACCGCCCAGGCCTTCCAGCAATCGCTCTCGACGGTGCCGCTCCTGATCCTGGCGGCGCTGTTCGTGGTCTACCTGATCCTCGGCATCCTCTACGAGAGCTTCATCCACCCGATCACGATCCTGTCGACCCTGCCGTCCGCCGGCGTCGGCGCCCTGGCGGTGCTGATGTGGGCGGGGTTCGACTTCAGCCTGATCGCGCTGATCGGCATCATCCTCCTCATCGGCATCGTGAAGAAGAACGGCATCATGCTGGTCGACTTCGCCATCGTCGCCGAGCGCGAGGAGGGGCTCACCCCCGAGGCCGCGATCCGGAAGGCCGCGCTGCTGCGCTTCCGGCCGATCCTGATGACCACGATGGCCGCACTCCTCGGAGGCATCCCGCTGATGGTCGCCACCGGCACCGGTTCGGAGATCCGGCAGCCCCTGGGCTACGCCATGGTGGGCGGCCTCGCGGTGAGCCAGGTGCTGACGCTGTTCACGACGCCGGTGATCTACATCTATCTCGACCGGCTGGCCCACCGCCTGTCCTTCCGCGACCGGCCGGAGACGACGCAGGTCGCCCGCGCGGACGCGGAGCCGGTGGAGGAGGTCCGCGGACCGCCCACGCTGCACGCAGCCGAGTAGGCTCGACCGCCGGCCTCGCCGGCACCGTGTGAAAGCCCGGCCGGAGGCCCACGACCGGGCAGCCCTGTCACCGCCGCCCGCTTGGCGGAGCCTCCGGCCGTTCCACTTGTTCCAGCTCCGGCCTCGCGGGGGCGGCGCAAGACGAAGGTGCGGATGAGCCAGAACCTGCCGTTGCGAGGGCTCACCGTGCTCGCCCTGGAGCAGGCCGTCGCCGCCCCCTATTTGCACTCACGGCTCGCCGATGCCG
>NZ_BACT01000917.1:0-2714 GCF_000333255.1 Methylobacterium sp. B1
CCGCGGGTCTGCCGGAGCTGCGGCCGAGTGCGTCGTGCATTTCGGGACGGTCATCTACGGCAATGTCGGGACCGAGCGGCGCCTCGACTTCACGATCATCGGGCGGGCGGTCAACGAGGCCAGCCGGATCGAGAGCCAGTGCGCGGCCCTCGGCCATGCGCTCCTGGTCTCGGATTCCTTCGCCGAGCGGTGCGCCCGGCGGCTGGAGCCTGTCGGGACGATCGAGTTGCGGGGCCTGTCGCGGCCGATGCGGGTCTGGACCGTGCCGGCGGAGCCGTCCGATGCCGCGTCGGCCTGAGGCGGCGCAGGCTGCGGGGCCCGGAAGACCGGCCTCCCCCCGTCCTGCCGCCGCCCTCAGAACAGCGCACAGCTCCGCTGCAGCACCAGCCCGACGGCGCCCTGGGCGAAGTGCTCCCGGTACTCTTCCTTGATGCTGCGCAGGGCCGCGACCGCCTCGGGCGTCGCCCCGGTGACGATGAGGACGATGCGGGCAGCCTCATGCACGCGCCGTCCGTCCGGCCCGCGCCACTGGCCCCGACCGGAGAACACCGTCAGCCCGTCCGGGAAGCGGGGGGTGATCCGCTCGGCCAGAAACCGGTCGAAGGCCCGCTGCGGGATGAGGCCGCCATCCGGCCGCGACAGGCCGAACAGCAGTTGCGCGCTGAGCGTCGGACGTGCGCCGTCGCAGAGCGGGTCGGCACAGGCTGGGCCGGCCGCTCCGAGGGTGAGCAGGCCGGTCAGCAGGATCCGCCGGATCAGCGCCGGGCGAGCTGCTTGAGCGCCGCCGGGCCGGCATAGAGCGCCTGCGGGCCCAGGCCTTCCTCGATGCGGATCAGCTGGTTGTACTTGGCCAGTCTGTCCGAGCGGGCGAGCGAGCCGGTCTTGATCTGCCCGCAATTGGTGGCGACCGCGAGGTCGGCGATGGTCGAATCCTCGGTCTCGCCGGAACGGTGCGACATCACCGCGGTGTAGCCGGCGCGCTGGGCCATATCGACCGCCGCCAGGGTCTCGGTGAGCGAGCCGATCTGGTTGACCTTGATCAGGATCGAGTTGGCCGTGCCCTCCGCGATGCCGCGGGACAGGCGCTCGACGTTGGTGACGAACAGGTCGTCGCCCACGAGCTGGCACTGCGCGCCGATCTTGTCGGTCAGGAGCTTCCAGCCGGCCCAGTCGTCCTCCGACATGCCGTCCTCGATGGAGACGATCGGATAGGTGGCGACGAGCTGCGCGAGGTAATCGACCTGCGCCTCGATGGTGCGGGTCTTCCCCTCGCCCTCGTAGGCGTAGGCGCCGTCCTTGAAGAACTCGGTGGCGGCGCAGTCGAGCGCCAGGGCCATGTCCTGGCCGGGCTTGAAGCCGGCGGCGCTGATCGCCTCCATCACGAAGTCGAGAGCGGCCTCGGCGGACGGCAGGTTCGGAGCGAAGCCGCCTTCGTCGCCGACATTGGTGTTGTGACCGGCCTTCTTCAGCTTGCCCTTGAGGGTGTGGAACACCTCGGAGCCCATGCGCACGGCCTCGGCGAGCGAATCGGCGCCCACCGGCATGATCATGAATTCCTGGAAGTCGATCGGGTTGTCGGCATGCGCCCCGCCGTTGATGATGTTCATCATCGGCACCGGCAGCACCCGGCCCTGCACGCCGCCGACGTAGCGGTAGAGCGGCAGGCCGGACGCCTCGGCCGCGGCCTTCGCCACCGCCAGCGAGACGCCCAGGATCGCGTTGGCGCCGAGCCGCGCCTTGTTGGGCGTGCCGTCGAGCTCGATCATCGCCTCGTCGACCGCGACCTGATCCTCGGCCTCCATGCCGCCGATCGCGTCGAGGATCTCGGTCTGGGCCGCCTCGACCGCCTTGAGGACGCCCTTGCCGAGGAACCGATTCTTGTCGCCGTCGCGCAGCTCCACGGCCTCGTGGGCGCCGGTGGAGGCGCCCGACGGCACCGCGGCGCGGCCGAAGGAGCCGTCCTCCAGGATGACGTCGACTTCGACCGTGGGGTTGCCGCGGCTGTCGAGAATCTCGCGGGCGCTGATATTGGTGATCGCGGTCATGGAACGTCCTCTCGCGGGGGCCGCGGGTCGGTGGCCGCGCCCAAATCAGAGGGTGCGGCGCATCGCGGCGGCTTATCCGTCAAGCGGCGGCCGGCGGCAAGCGTCGGGACGGGCGGCGCACAGCCCGGTCCACCCGGGAAAGCGTCGCGGATCAGACAGATGCGCGCGGCGCCGACAGGCTTTATATGCCCGCCATGACCTCCGCCAACGACCTCCAGCTCGGCCAGCCGACGCCTTTCCCCACCTCCCCCGAGGAGGCGCGACTCGACCGGGTCCCGAACCCGCACGCGGACACCGACTACGTCGCCCGGTTCACCGCGCCCGAATTCACCTCGATCTGCCCGGTCACCGGGCAGCCGGATTTCGCGATCCTGGTGATCGACTACGTGCCCGGCGACTGGCTCGTGGAGTCGAAGTCGCTGAAGCTCTACCTCGGCTCATTCCGCAACCACGGCGCGTTCCACGAGGATTGCACCGTGGCGATCGGCAAGCGGCTGCGCGACCTCCTGGAGCCGCGCTACCTGCGCATCGGCGGCTTCTGGTATCCCCGCGGCGGCATCCCGATCGACGTGTTCTGGCAGACGGGCGAGCTGCCGAAGAACGCGTGGCTGCCGGATCCGGGTGTGCCGCCCTTACGCGGACGCTGACCGGCCAACGAAAAGGGCGACC
>NZ_BACT01000916.1:0-6604 GCF_000333255.1 Methylobacterium sp. B1
GGCCGGGCTGGTTGCCCTTTGCGGCGCTGTCGACCGCGGCTCGCCCCAGATAAGGTCGACCTTGTTCTTCTTGAGCAGCATGCCGACGCCGCCGTTGAGCCGGCCCGAGACGCCGCGGGAGCGCTTCACGATGGCGGCGGGGTCGAACCCGACCTTTTCCGCCGTCAGCCAGTAATCACCGGCGTGCTGGAAGTAGTGGTAGATCTCGGCCGAGCGCAGCAGCGCCTTGGTGGGGATGCAGCCCCAGTTCAGGCAGATGCCGCCGAGATGCTCGCGGTCGACCACGGCGGTCTTGAACCCGAGCTGCGCCGCGCGGATCGCCGTGACGTAGCCGCCGGGCCCGGCGCCGATGATGAGGACGTCGTAGGTGTCGGACATCGTGTGCTCCGGCTCAGACCAGCATGCCCATCGGGTTCTCGATCAGCCCCTTGAAGGCCGAGACCAGCTCCGCGCCGAGCGCGCCGTCGAGGACGCGGTGGTCGCAGGACAGGGTGCAGGTCATGACCTGGACCACGGCCGGCGCCCCGTCCTTCACGACGACACGCTTCTCGCCGGCGCCCACCGCCAGGATGCTCGATTGCGGCGGGTTGATCACCGCGGTGAAGTGCTTGATGCCGAACATGCCGAGGTTCGACACCGAGGTGACGCCGCCCTGGTACTCCTCGGGCTTCAGCTTCTTGGCGCGGGCCCGGGCGGCGAAGTCCTTCATCTCGTTGGAGATGGTCGAGAGCGTCTTCTCGTCCGCCCGGCGGATCACCGGGGTGAACAGCCCGCCGTCGATGGCGACCGCGACGCCGACCTCGGCGTGCTTGAAGCGCAGGATCCGGTCCTCGGCCCAGACCGCGTTGGCGGCCGGCACGCGGGTGAGCGCGAGGCCCATCGCCTTGATGACGAAGTCGTTCACCGAGAGCTTGAAGGCGGGCTTCCCGTCCTTGTCCTTGGCCGCGGAGCCGTTGAGCGTCTCCCGCAGCTTCATCAGCGCGTCGAGCTCGCAATCCACCGTCAGGTAGAAGTGCGGGGCGACCTGCATCGCCTCGGTGAGGCGCTTGGCGATGGTCTTGCGCATGCCGTCGAGGGGCACCTCCTCGTAGGCATCCTTGGCGTAGAAGCCCTTGACCTGATCGGTCGTGAGGCCGGCCGGCGCGCCGCCCGCGGCGGCGGCCTTCGGGGCCGGGGTGGCCGCCTTCGGCGCCTCGGCGGCCTGGGGGGCGGCGGCAGGCGCCTGGGTGGCCCCGGAGGCCTTCGCGGCCTGGACGTCCCGGGCGATGATGCGGCCGTGCGGGCCGCTGCCCTGGACGGCGCCGAGATCGACACCCTCCTGCTTGGCGATCCGCCGGGCGAGCGGCGAAGCGAAGACCCGTCCGCCCGTGCTGGCCTGCGGCGCCCCACCGGGCTGCGCGCCTTCCGGCGCCGCGTTCACCCGCTCGTACCCCATGTGGCCGCCGCCGGGCGTGGTGTTCTGGTTGGCCGCCGAGGCGTCGGCCTTCGGCTCAGGCTTGGCGTCAGGCTTGGCGTCAGGCTTGGCCGCTCCGTTGGAGGCCGCCTTCGGCGCACCGCCGGCGGCGGCCGCCGACACGTCCTCGCCCTCGGCGGCGATGATGGCGATCAGGTCGTTGACCGGAACGTCCGCGGTGCCCTCGGGCACGAGGATCTTGGCGAGCACGCCCTCGTCGATGGCCTCCACCTCCATGGTGGCCTTGTCGGTCTCGATCTCGGCCAGCACGTCGCCGGACTTGACCGCGTCGCCCTCCTTCTTGAGCCACTTGGCGAGGTTGCCCTTCTCCATGGTCGGGGAGAGCGCGGGCATCAGCACGTTGATCGGCATGGCATCAGGTCTCGGGCAAGGCCGGGGCGGCCGGATCTTCGAAGGGAAAGAGGTCGTCGAGGGGGAACGGGGCGGCGTCGAAGGGCGGCAGGGCCACGGCCTCGCCGCGCTGGACCGTGGCGAGGAGCACCCAACGCCCGTCCGCGAGGGCGAAGCCTTCCAGCACGCCCGCGGCTGGATCGAGCAGCCAGAGGTGACCGATCTTGGCCTCCGCATAGATGCGGCGCTTGCGCCCGCGGTCGAGGCGGACCGTGGAGGGCGAGAGGATCTCGCAGACCCAGTCCGGCGCGATCTCGATGTGGGCCGCTTCCAAGTCGGTCGGCACCCGCTCCCGGCGCCAAGCCGCCAGATCCGGCACCACGACATGGGCACCCAGGTGGAGTTCCGGTTCAATCATGAAAATCCAGCCGCCGGGTCCGCCGCGTCCATAACGGAACGGGGTGCCCAGCAAGGTGGACAAATCGGACGCGGCCATCGCGTGCCGGGGCCGCGGCCGCGGGTGCGTCTCCAGCACACCGTCGATGATCTCGGCGACGAGATGCGCGGGGACAGCCTCCAGATCCGCGTAAGTCGCCTGCCGGACAGCCGCCTCAGCCATGGTCGGCAGCCATCGCTAGTTGAGGCCGCCGGGGTCGAGCCCCTCGGCCTCCCAGCCCGCGCGGATGCGCTCGACCGCCTCCTCCTCCGACATGTCGGTCTCCAGCGCGTAGGCGCGGGCTGCCTGCCGGGCGAGATCGGCCAGGAGCCGGCCCCAGGTGGCCGGGTCGTCGAAGGAGCGGCGGAGGGCCACGCTCACCGCGCCATCGACCACGGCGGCGCGCAGCACCTCGATGCCGCCCTGTTCGAGAGCGTCGGGCGGGATGGCGAGTTCGGCGAAGTCGCTGCTCGAATCTTGGCTCATGGCGCGCCGGCTGTTCCTTGGGCCCCCTGCCGGGACGGAGGCGGGGACATGCGCCCCGCCCGCGCGCCCGTCACTTGTAGCAGACGCTCTTGGCGGCCTCGACCACCTCCGCCACATTCGGCAGCGCCAGCTTCTCCAGATTGGCCGCGTAGGGCATCGGCACGTCCTTGCCGGTGATGCGCAGGACCGGCGCGTCCAGGAAATCGAAGGCGTCGACCATCAGGCGCGCCACGATCTCGGCGCCGACGCCGGATTGCGGGAAGCCCTCCTCGACGGTGATGCAGCGGCCGGTCTTCTTCACCGATTCCACCACCGTCTCGGTGTCCATCGGGCGGATCGTGCGCAGGTCGATCACCTCCGCCTCGATGCCCTGCTCGGCCAGGGCCTGCGCGGCCTTGAGGGCGTAGGTCATGCCGATTGCGAAGGACACGATGGTCACGTCGCTGCCGGTCCGGTGGATCCGCGCCTTGCCGATCGGCAGCACGAAGTCGTCGAGCTGCGGCACCGGGAAGGACTGCCCGTACAGGATCTCGTTCTCGAGGAAGATCACCGGGTTCGGGTCGCGGATCGCGGCCTTGAGCAGGCCCTTGGCGTCGGAGGCCGTGTAGGGCGCGATCACCTTGAGGCCCGGCACGTTGGAGTACCACGCGGCGTAATCGTGGCTGTGCTGGGCGGCGACGCGGGCGGCCGCGCCGTTCGGGCCGCGGAACACGATCGGGCAGCCGAGCTGGCCGCCGGACATGTACAGGGTCTTGGCTGCCGAGTTGATGATCTGGTCGATCGCCTGCATGGCGAAGTTAAAGGTCATGAACTCCACGATCGGCTTCAGCCCGGCGAGCGCCGCGCCGACGCCGATGCCGGCGAAGCCGTGCTCGGTGATCGGGGTGTCGACCACGCGCTTCGGTCCGAATTCCTGCAGCAGGTTCTGGGTGACCTTGTAGGCGCCCTGATACTCGGCGACCTCCTCGCCCATGACGAAGACGTCGCCGTCGCGGCGCATCTCCTCGGCCATGGCGTCGCGCAGGGCCTCGCGGACCGTCTGGGTGACCATCGGCGTGTCGGCCGGGAACTCCTCCATCACCGGCTCTCGGGCCTTGTTGGTGATGACGGCCGGTGCCGCCGGCGCCTTCGGGGCGTCGTCGCCGGTCTTGGCGGCGGGCGCGGGCTTGTCGGCCATGCCCTCGGCCTGCATGTCGGGCGTCGGCGCCGGATGGCCGCCGGCGCCGTTGGGCTTCGCCCCGCCGCCGGACTGGACGCTCGCCGGATCCTCGCCCTCGCCGGCGATGACGGCGATCGGCGTGTTGACCGCGACGCCCTCGGTGCCCTCCGCGATCAGGATCTTGGCGAGCACGCCCTCGTCGATCGCCTCCACCTCCATGGTGGCCTTGTCGGTCTCGATCTCGGCCAGCACGTCGCCGGACTTGATCGGGTCGCCCTCCTTCTTCAGCCACTTGGCGAGCTTGCCCTCCTCCATGGTGGGCGAGAGGGCGGGCATCAGGATGTCGGTCGCCATGCTCAGCTCTGCGGTCGTCGTCTCGTTCGGGGGGCGGCCAGCGTCGTCGGCGACGCGCTCAGGCGTGCGCGTCCAGTAGGATGTCGGTCCACAGCTCGGACGGATCCGGCTCGGGATCGTTGGTGGCGAACTCGGCCGAGGCGTTCACCGTCTCACGGACCTTGGCATCGGTGGCCTTCAGCTCGGCTTCGGGCACGCCGTGCAGCTCGAGCAGGCGCTTGCGCACCATCTCGATCGGGTCGTGCTCGTCGCGCATCTTCGAGACCTCGTCCTTGGTCCGGTACTTGGCCGGATCGGACATGGAGTGGCCGCGATAGCGGTAGGTCTGCATCTCCAGGATGTAGGGACCCTGGCCGCTGCGGGCGTGCTCGATCGCCCGGGTGGCGGCCTCGCGGACGGTGCGCACGTCCATGCCGTCGACCTGCTCGCCGGGGATGCCGAAGGAGAGGCCGCGCTTCGAGAAGTCGGTCTGTGCCGAGGCCCGGGCTACCGAGGTGCCCATGGCGTAGCGGTTGTTCTCGATGACGTAGACGACCGGCAGCTTCCAGAGCGCCGCCATGTTGAAGCTCTCGTAGACCTGGCCCTGGTTAGCCGCGCCGTCGCCCATATAGGTCAGGCTGACCTTGCCGTTCTCCCGGTAATGGTCGGCGAAGGCGAGGCCCGTGCCGAGGGAGACCTGCGCGCCGACGATCCCGTGGCCGCCGAAGAACTGCTTCTCGCGGCTGAACATGTGCATCGAGCCGCCCTTGCCGCGGCTGTAGCCGCCGCGGCGGCCGGTCAGCTCGGCCATGACGCCCTTCGGGTCCATGCCGCAGGCCAGCATGTGGCCGTGGTCGCGGTAGCCGGTGATGACCTGGTCGCCCTCGACCGAGGCCATCTGCATGCCGATCACCACGGCCTCCTGGCCGATATAGAGGTGGCAGAAGCCGCCGATCAGGCCCATGCCGTAGAGCTGGCCGGCCTTCTCCTCGAAGCGCCGGATCAGCAGCATCTCGTGGTAGGCGTGGAGATCCTCGTCCCGGGTGAATTGCGGCATGTTGGGCGCCGGCTTGTGCGCCTCGGCCGCCTGAGGGCTCGCGGCCTGCGATTGGGAGGACGAAGCGTCCTTGGCAGGCTCCTTGGCGGCGTCCATCGGCGCTCTCCCCGTGATTCCACGCGACGTGGTGGGGGTGTAGGACAGCAAGGATTGGAAAGCGAGGGCTGCCGCTCTGACAGGAAGCCGCTCTTGTCAGAGGACTTTCGGGGCGGACTCACGGGGCCCGGCGGCGATCAGGGCGTGATGATGACCACGTCGTTGGCGTGGACCCGGCCGAGCACGATCCGCGCCCGTTCCTCCAAGAGGTCGCGGTCGATCTGGTCGCTCTTCAGCAGCGCGACCCGGTGCTCCCAGGTGGCGCGCTCGGCCCGCACGGCGGCGAGTTCCTGATTGAGGCCGTAGGCGCGGATTTTCAGCGCCTTCTTGGCTTCGAGCCCGCGGTTGCCGCTCTCGGCCTGCCATACGAAATAGCCGACCACGAGCGCCGACAGGGTCCAGAGACCCAGCGGCAACACAACCATTCTGACTCGGCGGCGCACGACCATGGCGCGACCCTCGCGCGGAAAGGTTAATGGTTCTTTGCGATCGTGCCGCGACAGGGTCGGGGCGCGATCGGCACGGACAGGGGCGAGGCTGAGGGATGGACCTGACGCATCTGGGACGCTGGGTCGCCGCGCACGCAACGGCGACCGACGACCACGACAGCCTGCTCTCCGGTTTCTGCGAGGCGCTGGTCGGTGCGGGCATCCCCGTCTGGCGGGTCAGCGTCATGGCCCCGGCCCTCGACCCGACCCTGCGCGGCGTCAGCCTGAACTGGCACGCGGGCGAGGGGCTGTCCTTCGTGGCCAACGCCCACGGTGCCGACGAGGAGAGCGACTGGCTCCTGAGCCCCGTCTACGCGCTGGTGGAGAAGGGCGAGAGCTTCGGCCGCTGGCGCCTCGACGCGCCCGAGCTGGAGACGGACTTTCCGGTCTTGAAGGCCCTCGGGGCACAGGGCGGCGTCGATTACGTGCTGCACATCGTCGAGTTTGCGCCCGGCACTGCGCTGCGCGGCATCGCGGTGTCGTTCTGCACCCGCGGCGCCGGCGGCTTCACCGAGGCGCACCTGTCGGCCATCGCCGACGTCCTGCCGTTCCTGACGCTGGCGATCGCCAAGATGAGCTTGGCCCACACGTTCCGCGAGGTGTCGGCGACCTATCTCGGCCGTTCCACCGCCGAGCGGGTGCTCGACGGCCAGATCCGGCGGGGCGAGGGGCGGGCCATTCCGGCCGCCATCCTGCTGACGGACCTGCGCGGCTTCACGGCGCTGGCCGACCGGGTCGATCCGGC
>NZ_BACT01000915.1:0-5146 GCF_000333255.1 Methylobacterium sp. B1
CTGATCGGCCAGCCGATCCCCTGGCTGGACGGCGATCTTTCGACGGTGGCCGAGCCGTCCGGCGACACCGGGACGCGTCACCGCGGCCGGTCGGCGAGGGGCCGCCGCGGCGCGCGCTCCGCGAAGGCCGGCGACAAGGGTGGTGCTGCCCGGGGCGGTCGCGCGAGGAGCGGCGACGCCAGTCGCGGCGACGCCAAGGAGATCCGGAGCGCCGGCGAGGCCGAGGAGGCCCGGGAGGAGCGTCCGCGGGCACGCACCGGTCGCGGTGCGGCGGCCGCGCAGCGTCCGGAGGCACGCCAGGAGAGTCGTCAAGAGAGTCGGCAGGAGGGGCGCCAAGAGGCTCGCCCGGAGAGCCGTGTTGCGCGACGCACGACGGCGCGCGCCGGCGCGGCCGGGCGCGAGGAGCGCGGGCGCCGGAACGATGCGGACGGTGATACGCCCGTCGGTTTGGGTTCCCACGTCCCGGCATTTCTGCTTCGACCAGTGTTGGCGAAGAAAGAAAGGTAACAAGGGTCTTTTCGAGCTTAACAGTCCGGCTACCAGACTGCCGTATATCAAGTCAGGGTCGCGGCGCATGCGCGCCGATCGCCCGGGACCACGGGATACGGATGAGCCAGGAGACCTATTCGGACCGCGATCGCAGCTTCGCATTGGCGAAGCGCAGCCATGACCTGATCCGCGACTACGGCCCCTCCGCGACGCCGCGCGCCTACGCGGTCTGGTATGCCTACGTGTCGGGCGAGCTGCCGCTCCTCGCCGATGCCGTGAAGCGCCTCACCACCCAGAACGGCTGCCTCACCGAGAGCGACATCGACGATCTGCACGAGACCTATCTCGACGGGCGGCGCCTCGCGAGCACCACCGACGACGTCAGCCGCGTGGTCCTGAGCGAGATCGCGGCGGTCACCGAGATCCTGGACCTCTCCCTGGGCTCGACGGCGCAGTACAGCGAATCGCTGCGCGGCGTCGCCCAGGATCTCTCCCAGGGCCTCCCGAGCCGGGCGCGGTTCGGCGAGATCGTGGCGACCCTGGCCGCCACGACCCGGGAAGTCGCCGCCAACAACCGGATCCTCGAGGCCCGCATGCGCGAGACGCGCAGCGAGATCGAGACGCTGCGCGAGAAGCTCGATGCGAGCCGGCGCGAGAGCCTGACCGACGCCCTGACCGGGCTGGCGAACCGCAAGCATTTCGAGGAGACGCTGAAGGCGGCCATGGATTCGGCGCGGGCGCGCACCGATCCCATGAGCCTGATCATCCTCGACATCGATTTCTTCAAGCGCTTCAACGACCTGTACGGTCACCTCACGGGCGACCAGGTCCTGCGGCTCGTGGCGATCGTGATGCGCGAGAATGCCGGGAAGCAGGCGCAGCTCGCCCGGTTCGGCGGCGAGGAGTTCGGTATCATCCTCCCCGGAGCCGACCGCACCGTGGCCAAGCGGGTGGCCGAGACGGTCCGCACCAGCGTGATGGGGCGCGAACTGGTCAAGCGCTCGACCGGCGAGTCGCTCGGCAAGATCACCATCTCCCTGGGGGTCGCGGTGCTGTGCCCGGGGGATACGCCGGCCTCGCTGATGGAGCGGGCCGACCTGTGCATGTTCGCGGCCAAGCGCGCGGGCCGGAACCGCTTCCTGGACGATGCGGCCGAGTCGCTGTCGCAGGTGGCCTAGGGGCGCCGCGACGGCGCCCGCCCGCGGCGGAGCGCTTCGGGAGCGGGAGACCCTCTGCGCCGGGGGCGCGGCCGGGCCGCTGCGCTCCCCACGCCGACGGTGAGCGGGAGCCTCAGGCCGGCGCGGACAGGCGGTCCGCCGAGACCGGCGTGATCGCCACGGATTCTCCGCAACCGCAGGCCGAGGTCTGGTTCGGGTTGTTGAACACGAACTGCGACGCCAGCTTGGTGGTGGTGAAGTCCATCTCCGTGCCGAGCAGGAACAGCACCGCCTTCGGATCGACGAAGACGCGCACGCCGCGATCCTCGACCACGTCCTCGCCGGGCTTGACCGCCTCGGCATATTCCATCGTGTACGACATCCCGGCGCAGCCGCCGTTCCGGACACCGACGCGCAGACCGGCGATCGGCCGGTCGGCCTCCGCCATGATCGCCTTGATCCGATCGGCAGCCCGATCGGTCAGCGACAGAACCTTGAAGCTCGTGGACATTGTCATCCTCCCGCCCATCCGGGTTCAAGGCCCGGGGACGCGCATTCTGGCAGCCACAAGATAAGCATTGGGTCGGGGCCGGTCCACCACGGCGGGAGCACACCGGCCCGGCAATCGACGCCTCAGGCCGACTCGCCGGTGAGCCGCGCGAAGGCCGCCAGATCGACGTTGCCGCCGCTGATCACCACGCCGACGCGCTTGTCCGTGACGTCCACGAGCCCGTGGAGCACCGCCGCCGCCGCGAGGCAGCCGGTCGGCTCGACCACGAGCTTCATCCGGCTGGCGAAGAACCGCATGGTCTCGACGAGCTGCGCGTCGGTGACGGTGAGGATGTCGGACACCCCCGCGCGGATGATCGCGAAGGTGAGGTCGCCCAGCGCCGTCGACTGCGCCCCGTCGGCGATGGTGCGGGGCACGGGAATCGTGACGATCCGGCCCTCGCGGAACGAGCGCTGCCCATCATTGCCCGCCTCCGGCTCGACGCCGATCACCCGGCAGCCCGGCGACAGCTCCGCCGCGGCCAGCGCGCAGCCCGCGAGCTGGCCGCCGCCGCCCAGGCAGGCCACCAGCATGTCGAGGGGGCGGACGTCTCGATCAGCTCCTGACCAAGGTCCCCTGCCCGGCGATGACGTCGGGATGTTGAAGGGGGGAACAGCGTCAGGGCGCGGGCCTGCGCGATCTCCCGGCCGAGCGCCTCGCGATCCTGGCTGTAGCGGTCGTACAGGACCACCTCGGCGCCGTAGCCGCGCGTGGCGGCGATCTTCGCGGCGGGGGCGTCGCCCGGCATGATGATGGTGGCGGGGGCGCCGAGCAACCGGCTCGCCAGCGCGATCGCCTGGGCGTGGTTGCCGGAGGAATACGTGATCACCCCGCGGGCGCGGGCCGCCTCCGGAAGGGCGCTGATCGCGTTGTAGGCCCCGCGGAACTTGAAGGCGCCGGCCCGTTGCAGGTTCTCCGCCTTGAAGAACAGCCGGCCGCCGGTCATCGCGTCCGCGGTGCGCGAGGTCAGGACCGGCGTGCGATGGGCGGCCCCGGCGATCCGCTCCGCGGCGCGGGCCACGTCGGCGAAGGTGGGAAGGCCGCCGGCCGCGTCGATGGGGTCGCCCTGCATCGTGTCCTGCATCGCGTTTCGCATCGCTCCTGCGCCGGTCGTGCCGGACGTCATAGGGCCGTTTCGGTCCGTGCGCATCCGGCCCGGTCCACATGCGGAAGCGGAGCCATTCGGCCCTTCGCCGCTTATCCCCGCAGCGACGTCTTGGCAGGAACGCTGGGGGGCGGCATCGCCATGCGGATCGAGACCATGTGCAGACCTGCGATCCGGCCGGCGGTCGGCGGGGTGGCGTCATGAGCGCCCGGGATCAGGCCTCCGGCGATGCGGCGACCGAGGTCACATTCCGGGGCCGGGGGCTGGCCCTGCAATCCGGTCGGCGGCTGATCCTGCTCGTCTGCCCGCTCTGTTCGCAGCGCAACGCACAGCGCGGCGCCGAGCGCGGCATCTGCGAGTGGTGCGCTTACGTCCCCTCGCCGGATCAGGCCGAGCCGGTGGATCGGCTGCGCCGCTGACGGGCGTTCCGGTATCGGCGCGGATCGCCATCGCCTTGCGCAACCTCAGCATTTGTTTTTGAGTTTTATCTATTTATGGTTGCCGAACCGCCGCGCGCTCCCACATTCCCGTGGACGCTCGACTGGAGGGACCATGCAACCTTCCGAATGCTGCATCTTCCGGATGACCCTCGCGTCCGTGCTCGGCAGCTGCATCACGCTGCTGCTCGTCCGGGGGCTCGATCCCATCGCGGCGCTGCTCCTGATCCCCGTCGGCGGCAGTACGGCGACGGTCGCGGTGATCCTCCTGTTTCAGCTGGTGAGCCTGACGCGCGCGGCGGCGCCCGGTTCGGACTGACGGGCCCGTGCCGGCCCGGCCTGGGCCGGACCGGAGCCCGACCCGAGCCCAGCTTCCCACTGCCGGATCAGGTGTGGATCACCTTGCCGTAGGCGTCGAGCACGCTCTCGTGCATCATCTCGCTGAGCGTCGGGTGCGGGAACACCGTGTGCATCAGCTCCTCCTCGGTGCTCTCCAGGTTCATCGCCACCACGTAGCCCTGGATCAGCTCGGTCACCTCGGCGCCGACCATGTGGGCGCCGAGCAGCTGGCCGGTCTTGGCGTCGAACACGGTCTTGATCAGCCCGTCCGGCTCGCCGAGCGCGATCGCCTTGCCGTTGCCCGCGAAGGGGAAGCGGCCGACCTTCACCGCAAAACCCTGCTCCTTGGCCTTGGCCTCGGTCAGGCCGACGCTGGCGATCTGCGGCTGGCAATAGGTGCAGCCCGGGATCTTGGCCTTGTCCATCGGGTGGGTGTGCAGGCCCTTGATCGTCTCGATGCAGATGACGCCCTCGTGCTCCGCCTTGTGGGCGAGCATCGGCGGGCCGGCGACGTCGCCGATCGCGTAGAGACCGGGCACGTTGGTGCGGCCGAGCCCGTCCGTCACCACGATCCCGCGGTCGATCTTCACCCCGAGCTTCTCGAGGCCGATCTTCTCGATGTTGCCGACGACGCCCACCGCCGAGATCAGTTTTTCAGCCGTGATCGTTTGTGACTTCCCGTCGCCGCCCTCGATGGTCGCCGTGATGGAATCGGCGCCCTTCTCGACCTTCGTGACCTTGGCGCCGGTGAGGATCTTGATCCCCTGCTTCTCGAAGCGCTTGCGGGCGAGGCCTGCGATCTCGGCATCCTCCACGGGGAGGATCTGCGGCAGCAGCTCCACCACGGTCACCTCGGCGCCCATGGTCCGGTAGAACGAGGCGAACTCGATGCCGATGGCGCCCGAGCCCATCACCAGCAGGCTCTTGGGCATCGTCTCGGGGACCATGGCCTCGTAATAGGTCCAGATCAACTTCTTGTCGGGCTCCATTGCGGGTATCGCGCGCGGACGCGCGCCGGTTCCCACAATGATGTGCTTGGCTTTGTAGGTGCCGGCCTCCTTGGGGCCCT
>NZ_BACT01000914.1:0-1388 GCF_000333255.1 Methylobacterium sp. B1
CTGTTCGAGCGCTTCACCCAGGCCGACGCCTCGACGACGCGCCGCTTCGGCGGGACCGGGCTCGGCCTCGCGATCACCCGTGCCTTCGCCGAGATGCTGGGCGGCGCGATCGCCGTGGAGAGCCGGCAAGGGGAGGGCACCACCTTCACGCTGACCCTGCCGGTCCGCTTCGAGACCGGTGCGGCGGAGGAAGCGGATGCGGACAGCGCCGCCGGTCCCGGCGAACGCGGAACCATCTTGGTGATCGACGACGACGCCGCGACCCGGGATCTGCTCGCCCGCTTCTTGGAGCGCGAGGGCTTCTCGGTAACGGTCGCCGAGGACGGGCGGCGGGGGCTCGATCTCGCCCGCAGCCTGCACCCGCGGGCGGTGCTCCTCGATGTGACCATGCCGCAGATGGACGGCTGGGCAGTGTTGCGGGCCATGCGCGCCGATCCCGAGATCGGCGCGACACCGATCGTGATGGTGACGGTCCTGGACGAGCAGAACCTCGCCTTCTCGCTCGGCGCCACCGACTACCTGCAGAAGCCGATCGACTGGGGAAGTCTGCGCCAGATCGTCGACCGCTTCCGGCCTTCGGCCGGTAGCGGGCCGATCCTCGTCGTCGAGGACGAGGCGGACGTTCGGGGCCATGTCTGCGCCTATCTCGAGCGCGAAGGTTTTCCGGTGCGCGAGGCCGAGAACGGCCTGCGCGCCCTCGCGACCCTCGAGTCGGAACGGCCGTGCCTGATCCTGCTGGATCTGATGATGCCCGAGATGGACGGCTTCGCCTTCCTGCGGGCGCTCCGGGCGCGCCCGGACAGCCGCGACGTGCCGGTGGTCGTGCTCACCGCCAAGGACATCACGGCCGAGGATCGGCGCCGACTGGCCGGTCAGGCCGACCGGGTGCTCACCAAGGGATCGACCGGTCTCGGCGAACTTGCCCGGGAATTGCGGGCCCTGGTCCCGACGATGGACGGCGCGGGCTGACCGGGAAACCGCAACACGAGCCGGGCGAGCCGACCCGGCAGCGCCCGACGGGACCGTGCGATCACCCCCGTCGCGCGGACCCGCGGTGCGGATTCACCCCCCGCGGAACGCCAGCATCAGCGCCCCGGCGGCAATCGCCCAGAGAGCCAGCGTCGACCAGATCGCCCGATAGCGTTCGTTGCGGGCGAAGCGCTCCAGGCGGCGGGCATCGCCCGTTCCGGCCTCGTCGAGGCGCACCAGCACGCGCTTCAACCGCATGGCGAGATCCGGAATATCGCCGACCACGTCGGAGACCACACGCAGGGCCTCCAGGCCGCTCTGCGCCCGGCCGACCGGGCCCATGTTGCGGGCGATCCAGGCGCGCACGACCGGCTCGGCCGTGGTCCACATGTCAAGCCGCGGGTCGAGGGAGCGGGCGA
>NZ_BACT01000913.1:0-1278 GCF_000333255.1 Methylobacterium sp. B1
TGCGTCGCGGCCCCCGTCTCGGCGAAACCGAGACCGACGCTCTCGCCCGCCCGCCAAGCTATGAAGGCCCGCCGGGTCTCGCCGCGGCAGGGGATGAACAGCTCGATGCAATCGGGCAGCGTGGCGTCGGCAGGGACCCGGATCCGTGCCCCGTCCAGGGACACGTCGCGGACCGTGCAGTCGAGATCCGGCAGAAAGGCCGCGACGCGGAGTCGGCCGCCCAGGCAGACGCGGCGTCGGGCAGTACGGCGTCGGTCGACCACGAACGCTTCATCCTGATGGGTGCGGATGTCGGGACAACCGCCATTGAGCCTGAAGCGGACCGGCCCGTCTCCTTTAACCGTCAGTTTACCTTAACGTTGGCCTCAGGCGGGCGGCGGCGGATCGGGCGCCTCGACCTCGCCGCGACGCTGCAGCTGTAGGGCGACGAACCAGCACAGGGATGCCCAGGCCGCGCCGATGCACCAGCCGGCCAGCACGTCGCTCGGCCAGTGCACGCCGAGATAGATCCGACTGATGCCCACCAGCAGCGTCACGCTGACTCCGAGGGCCAGGACCAGTGCCTTCGCGCGGCGGTTGCGCTCGACCCGGGCGATGAGGGTCGCCAGGGTCAGATAGGCGATGGCCGACATGGTGGCGTGGCCGCTCGGAAAACTCGCCGTGAACACCTCCATGCCGTGAGGGACGAGGTCCGGTCGCGGCCGGTGGTAGAGCATCTTCAGCAAGGTCGAGACCAGCTCGCCGCTGCCCACCGCGGCCAGGACGTAGAGGCCGATGCGCCGCCGCCCGGACACGGCGAGATAGCCCGCCACCGCGCAGGTGAGGAACAGCACCGTGAAGACGCTGCCGAGCCCGGTGATGTCGCGCATCGTCTCCTCGAGCCAGGGCGGCCCGATCGGATCGGCGAGATCGGCGGGGTTGCGCAGGGCGAGCAGGATCCGGCGGTCGAGGGCCGCGGTGGAGCCCTCGCCGACTTCGTGGGCGAGGTAGAAGAACCCATAGCCGAGGGTGCTCAGGCAGAGCAGGGCGACGAGGGGACCGACTTCGTTCAGGCGCAACCGCAGCCACACCGCCAGGGCGGGCTCGATCAGGCGATTGTTGCGGATCTGGCTCGGGGCCTTCATGCGGCGGGATCCGGGTCGGGAGCGTGCGTCATCAGTCGTTCTCTCCGAAGGGCAGGCGGGCCACCGAGCGCCAGGGAGAACGCCACCGTCCAGGCGAGCCAGTGGGCCGGATCGCCGAAGGCGACGCCCGCGAGCGCCAGGGCCACCAGGATCT
>NZ_BACT01000912.1:0-1594 GCF_000333255.1 Methylobacterium sp. B1
GGGTCATCCTGCACCGGTTTCTGCGCGGGCAGCTCGACGGCCGCCTCGACGCGCAGATCGTGGCCCTGCGCGCGGGACTCGAGGCCGGGATCCTCCCGCAGACGCTTGACGCACCACCCTTCGACCGGCCCGGCCCCGGCTGGGCCTGGGAGGTGCGCCGGGGCCCCGAGACGATTCGCTCCGGCTCCTGGCGGGGCGGCGACATCCGCCTGTCCGACCCCGGTCCGGACGACGATCCGGGCCGGCCGCATCCGGCATCCGGCACGGGGCCGCACGGCGAGCCCCTCATCGCCCGGGTCCTGGTCGTGCCAGGGCCCGAGCCCGCGACGATCGTGGCGGCGGCGCCGGAGGGAGAACTGCGCGGGCCGCTGCGCGAGGCGCTGACCAGCCTCGCCGTGGCGCTGGGCATCCTCGGCCTGTGCCTGCTCGCCGGTCTGGCAGTCCAGGTGCGCCTCGGCCTCGCGCCGCTGACGCGCCTGCGCGCGGACCTCGCATCGGTCCGGGCGGGGCGGCGCGAGCGCGTGCCGGCGGACCAGCCCGCCGAGATCGCGCCGGTGGTGGCGGAACTCAACGCCCTCCTCGATCAGAACGCGCAGAACCTCGAACGCGCCCGCGGCCACGTCGCCAACCTCGCCCACGCCCTCAAGACGCCGCTCGCCACCCTGTCGATGGCGCTCGCGGAGCCTGCCCGCGACCCGGACGGGGCCCTGCGCCGGCAGGTGGACGACATGGACCGGCGGGTGCGGCACCACCTCCGGCGCGCCCGGGCCGCGGCCCTGGCGGGATCGGCCCGGGGCCGCACGGCCCTGGCGCCCCGGCTGTCGGACCTGCGGGCTGCGCTCACGCGCATCTATGCCGAGAAGGGCGTGGCGATCGACCTCGACGTCCCGGAGGCCCTGTCGGTCCCCTGCGAGGGCCAGGATCTCGACGAGATGCTCGGCAACCTCGTGGACAATGCCTGCCGCTGGTGCCGGAGCCGCGTGCGGGTCTCCGCGACGGCGCGCGACGGCGGTGTGTCCCTGTCGGTGGAGGATGACGGGCCCGGCCTCGACCCGGCGGCGGCCTCCGCCGTCATGGCGCGGGGCCGCCGCCTCGACGAGGGCGTGCCGGGCCACGGCTTCGGGCTGCCGATCACCCTGGAACTCGCCGAACTCTACGGCGGCGGCCTGAGCCTCGGACGGTCCGAACTCGGCGGCCTGCGGGCGGACCTGGTTCTCCCGGCCTGACCGGGAACGCTCAGCCCAGCGCCTCCCGCAGGATCGGGCGGATCCGCGGATCGGCGCAATGGGCGACGTTGAAGCGCATGTAGCCGTTCCAGGCATCCGACAGGCTGAACGAGGTTCCCGGCGCCAGCACCATGCCGCGGGCGAGCGCCCGGCGGGCGACATCGGCCCCGTCGCGCCCGTCCGGCAGGCGCATCCACAGGAAGAAGCCGCCCCGGGGCTGCGCCCAGGTCTCCAGGCCGCAGGCGCGCAGCTCCGCGGCGGCCTGCACCATCGCGCCGGCGAGCCGGCGGCGGGTCTCGGCGAGGTGCCGCCGGTAGGCGCCCTCGGTGATGAGCGCATGCACCAGCGCGGCCGTGATGTGTCCGTGC
>NZ_BACT01000911.1:0-2111 GCF_000333255.1 Methylobacterium sp. B1
TGCGCTCGTCGGTCAGGCCGAGGACGCTCCGGGCCTGGGCCAGATAGGGGACCCGGGTCGCCGCCGACGGATCCCCGACCAGCGTCAGGAACGGGATCACCGCGGCGACGCCCACGACCTCCAGCAGCGCCGCCACCGCGAGCCCGAGAGCGATCAGGGCGAGGCGCCGCCGGTCGGCGGCCCGCATGGCCCGGACGAGGTCGATCAGCGCGCGCATGGCGTCGCGGGTGTCAGCGGGACGGCTCGCATGGTCGGCCGGGCTTAAGCGCGCCGTCCCGGCCTGTCCACGCCGGGGCTCAGCCGAGCTTCTTGAGGGCGCCGAGATCCACGTCGCCGTCCTGGCTGGTGAAGGTCAGGGTCTTGGCGGTCCCGTCCGCCTGCGCGACGCCGCCGATCCGGTGGTCGCCGCTGTCGTAGGTCGAGACCTGCCCGTCGCGGTCGATCAGCAGGCGGCGCTTGTCGGGGAAGAAGGCATATTTCATCCCGTTCTGCGCGCCGCTGGTCGCGGGCTCGCCGAGATCCTTCGGCCACCAGGGCTCCATGCCCTTCATCGGTTCCATGGGCTTCATGGGTTCCATAGGCTTCATCGGTTCCATCGGCTTCATCGGTTCCATGGCGCGCACCTCCTGCCGGTCGAGAGACAGGAGGACGCGGCAGGAGAGGAAGGGTTGCATGCGTCCCGCCCGCCGCGGCGGACCTCACAGCGGCGGGAGGCCCGGCGCCGGCCGCTTGCGCACCTGACCGTCGAAGCCGACATGGAGCTGCTGCTCGCGCCCGTCCCGGTCCTTGGCGGCCACCTCCAGATGACGCGGACCGCGGCCCGTGACCCGCACGTCGCTGTAGCCCGCCGCCTGGACCGATGCGGTCAGGGCGGCGGTGTCGAGCTTCGGCCCGAGACCGAGCCGGTCCTTGGCCCAGTCCAGGCTCCCCGTCGGCGGACCGCCCGCCGGCCCGAGCAGCAGCGTGCGCCCGTCCCCGTGGGTCAGGATCCGGGCATGCAGGAAGCCGGTCTCGAAACGGCCCTGCACCGTCACGGTCTCGCCCTTGGCGACGAGGCCGCCGTCCTCGCCCTCGCGACCCGTCTCCACGAGCGCGCGCCCGGTCCCGTCCTGCACCACGAACTTGTTGCCGAAGATCTCCGCGACCTCGCCCTTGATGGCCGTCGCGCCCGAGGGGGCCAGGGCCTGGATCGCCACCGGCGCGACCGGCGTCGGCTGGAACGGCGTTCCCTGCGCCAGGGACAGGCCGACGGCGCCGAGCGCCAGCGGCAGCGCCACCGCGCCGACCACCCAGGTCCGTCGCGGGATCGCCTTCGACGCCGGCGCGGCGGCTTCGGGCTCGCGGATCTCCCGCGCGGTCCCGTCGATGGTCTTGTCGTCGCTCATGATCTCATCCTCTGAAAGGGTCCGGATCCGCTCGATCCGATGCCCCTTCGTAAGGCGCCGCCGGCAATCCGATCTGAACCGCGCGGTTCAGGCCCGGTTAAACGCGCCGCCCTAGAGCGCCTCGTGTGGAACCCGTGCGCGTTCAAAGGCTTGGCAGCGGGCGCTGATGCGGGCCGGCAGCTCGGCGCCCGCGTGGCCGTCCCGGCGGGGCCCAGGTGAGACAACGGCCCTAAGTCCTGGCGGCGGCAGGGTTCGCGGCCGCGGCCGCGGGTGAAATCAGCCGGATGCCCGGCGCATCGCTCCGGCGGCGGTCGAATCCGGCCATCGGAGGCCAGACGGGGAGATCAGACGCGTGAAGATCCTGCTGGTGGAGGACGACGCGGCCCTCGCGGCGGAGGTCGCCAAGGTCCTGCGCGCCGAGAATTTCGTGCTCGACCACGCCGCCACCGGCGAGGACGCCCAGCATCTCGGCGAGACCGAGGGCTACGATGCCGTCGTGCTCGATCTCGGCCTGCCGAAGGGCGACGGCGTCTCGGTGCTGCGGGCCTGGCGCGGGGCCGGGCGGACCCTCCCGGTGCTGGTTCTCACCGCCCGGGGACGCTGGAGCGACNAGGTCGCGGCCTTCAGGCGGGGGCGGACGATTACCTCGTNCAGCCGGTCGGGTGGAGGAGCTGGTGATCCGCCTGCGCGCCCTTGTCCGCCGGTCCCAGGCGGCGGGGCGAGCCG
>NZ_BACT01000910.1:0-16060 GCF_000333255.1 Methylobacterium sp. B1
GCAGAAAAGCATCTGCGGCGGCATTCGTGTCGCGGGTGCTGGAGCCGATCGGCCTGCGGATCTTCGGCGACGTCGAGGCGGGCGCGGAGATCACCGCGCGCCCGTTCGCCGAGTTCTTCCCCGAACGCGGCGGCCGGATCCTGCGCCGCGCCCTGCCGCAGCAGCGCCTGCTCGACTTCCTCGAGATCCCAGCCCGCGCGGGCGGCGCGGCGGATTTCGCCCTGACCGACTGCGTCTTCGAGAGCCGGGCCGACGTGGTCGGCGCCTGCGTGGTCGCGACGCTCGACCTCGTCCTCGACAACCTGTGCGAGGCCGTGCACGCCCTCGACGTCGACGTGGTCCTGCTCTCGGGCCGCCCCTCCCGGCTCCAAGCCTTCGTCGACTGCCTCGTCGACAAGCTGGCGGTCTCGCCGGACCGAATCGTGCCGCTCCACCAGTATCAGGCCGGCACGTGGTACCCGTTCCGAGAGCGGGACAACCGCCGCATCGGCGATCCCAAGACCACCACGGCGGTGGGCGGCATGCTCTGCGCGCTCGCGGAGGGCCAGCTCACCAACTTCACCCTGTTCACCCGCCGCCTCGCGCTGCGCTCCACGGCCCGCTACATCGGCGAGCTGGAGCTGAGCGGCCAGCTCCGCGACGCCGGCCTGGTCTTCCGCGAGGTCGATCTCGACGCCCCGGCCTCGGCCCGGCGCCAGGGACCCGCGATGAGCGCGAAGCTCCGGTACTACGCGCCGATGCGCCTGGGGTACCGGCAATTGCCGGTGGAGCGCTGGATCGCGACGCCGCTCTACCGATTGCGGATGCGGGCCGGCCAGGAGGCGACGCAGCTGCGGCTGCCCCTCGAGATCACTTTGGAGCGCAGCGGCGACGGCCGGCCCGACGACGAGGGTTCGGATGCCCTGCTGCGCTCGGAATCGATGAAGGAAGAATTCGAGATCACCGACGCCTACGACGCGGACGGTCTCGACGTCAGACGCAAGATCGAGCTCGTGCTCGATACCCTGGCCTCGGAGCAGGGATACTGGCTCGACACCGGCATCCTTGCCCTGGATTGAGATCAAACATGTCGACCGAACATCTGGCGCAGGATTGCAGGAATACGGGTCGTCTTGCCGAGGACGCCGAGCAGTGGCTCGACGACGAGGCCAATGCCGGCGCGGTCGGACGGGAGCGCGCGGATCTCATCCGCTACGTCCGGAAGGCGGCCAACCGGGCCGAGCGGCTGGCCCGCGCAGCGGCACGGCCGATGTGCGCGGGCGTGTTCGGGCCGAGCCAGGCGGGCAAATCCTATCTGGTCGAGGTCCTGGCGCGTCCGGAGGACGGTGCCCTGCGGGCGCGCTTCGACGGGCACGAGCCGGTGGACTTCCTGGCCGAGATCAACCCGATCGGCGAGAAGGAGGCGACGGGGCTGGTCACCCGCTTCACGGCCGGTGCAGGGGCCCCGGCCGGGCAAACGCCGCCCGGTGCGCCGGTCCGCCTGAGGGTCCTCAGCGAGGTCGATCTCGTCAAGGTCCTGTGCAACACCTTCTTGCACGATGGCGACGCCACCAAGGACACGCCGCCGGGTCCCGAGGCCATCGCCGCGCTGCTGGCGAGCCTGAAGGCGCAAGCCCGCCCCGGTATGTCGCGCTTCGGCGACGTCGCGATCGACGACCTGCAGGATTACGTGCGCGACCAGGCCCGCGGCACGCGGCCTCTCGACGATCTCGCCCGCTACTGGGACGAGGCCCGCAGCTTGGCCGGGAGCCTCGACCTCGACGGGCGCGCCCGCCTGTTCGCGCCGCTCTGGGGCGGCCACTCGGCCTTCACGGGCCTCTACCGCCAACTCGCGGAGGCGCTGGAACGCCTCGATCATCCGGAGGAGATCTACGCGCCGCTCGCCGCGCTGGTGCCCCGCGAGGGCAGCATCCTCGATGTGGCGACCCTGGCGGGTCTCGGGGCGACGAGCTCGGACGACACCCTGACCGTGCATGGGGCCGGCGGCAGGGTCGTCACGCTCGCCCGCGCCACAGTGGCGGCGATCACCGCGGAACTGCGCATCGAGATTGCCGATACGCCCCGACCCTTCCTGCAGGAGGTCGACCTGCTCGACTTTCCCGGCGCCCGCAGCCGGCAGAAGGTCGATCTCGCCCATTTCCTGACCGCGCACCCGGACGCGCTGAAGGAGACCTTCCTGCGCGGCAAGGTCGCCTACCTGTTCGACCGCTACGTCGCCGAGCAGGAGCTGACAGCGATGATGCTGTGCGTCCGCCCCTCCAACCAGGAGGTCGTGACGCTGCCCGACCTCGTGGAGCGCTGGATCACGCTCACGCACGGATCGAGCCCGGAGGCGCGGGCGCAGCTGCCGAACCTGCTGTTCCTCGTGCTCACGTGGTTCGACAGCCATTTCGTCGACAAGGCCGGCGACGTCGGCCAGGATGCGGGCCTGCGCTTCCGCAACCGGATCGAGGCCTCGCTGCTCGGATTCTTCGGGAAGGCGCACACGTGGCCGCGGCAATGGATTCCGGGCGCGCCGTTCCGCAACACCTACTGGTTCCGGAACCCGAACTACCCGGCGGAATCGGTCATCCGCTACGACGGGCGGCGCGAGGTGGCGTTCCTGCCCGAAAAGCAGGAGCGGATCGCCGAGCTGCGCGCCGGCTTCGCCGCCCTGCCGGAGGCAACCGCGCATTTCGCGGATCCGGGCCGCGCCTTCGATGAGGCCCTCCGCCTCAACGACGGCGGCGTGAGCTACCTCGTCGAGAACCTGTCGCGGGTCTGCCGACCGGCCCTCAAGGCGCAGCAGATCGCCTCCCGGCTGGAGGCCCTGCGCGCCGAGATGCGGGAGCGGCTCGCCCGCTTCCACGTCGCCCTCGACATCGAGACGCGGTTGGCCGAGCGGCGCGAGGCGGCTGGCCAGGTCTTCGACGCGCTCGATGGGGTCGTGGCGGCCGGCCAGTTCGGCTCGCTCCTGCGGGCGCTCATGGTGGCCCCCGCGGCGCTCGCACACGCTCTGCACGGGGCCGAGGGCGCGACCACCGAGGCCGCGCTCCCCGTCGCGGCGCCGCGCATCGCCCGGCCCGGGGCGATCACGCGGCCGGGCGCGGCGCCGGCGCCCCGTGTCGAGCCGCCGAGCCCGGGTAGTGACCGGGAGCGCGCGATGGCGCGGGCCGTGGTCGCCGCCTGGATCGGGGCCTTGCGCCGCACGATCGAGGCCGAGGACTTCGCGCGCCGCTTCGCCGTGCCGCTGACTGCCCTGGAGATCGTGGTCAGCGAGTTGATCATCCTGGCCCGCCGCGCCGACATCGAGGGTGGCATCGCGGCCGACCTGCGGGACCTGGCGACCGTCGAGCGCTCCGAGCAGTCGACGGTCAAGCTCGCGCTGATCGCCGCGACCCGCCTCAACCGGCTGACCGGCAGCCTCGGGTTCACCCTCGTTCCGCCGGCCGGCGAACGCCCCGCAATCCAGGACGAGGCGGGGGATCGGGTCGCCTTCGCCCAGCGCCCCGTCAGCTACGACGCCCGCAGCATCGGGCAGGCCCCCGCGACCTTCGCCCATACCTACGCCACCGACTGGTTCCACGGCTTCTACCGGGTCGTCGAGGACAACGCCAAGAGCGCGTCCGGCGTCACGGTCGACCTCGCTCAGAACGCCCGGATCGGCGCGATCCTCGCCGGTCTCCAGGCACGTGCCGCCTGACCGCCTCGCCCGCTCCACCCGCTTTGACCAAGAAGCCTTCGCCATGACGATCCGCATCACCGAGGACGAGGACGAGTCCGGCGGCTACGCCTTCATCGATCTCGGTCGCCCGCTGGCGTCGCCGCTGCTCTCGTTCCGCCGCCAGGATACCGAGCCGCGGCATCTCGGGGCGGAGGGCTGGCAGCCGGAGGTCGCGTGGCTCGCGCCCCTCGCGGTGACCGAGCGGGACGGGCGAGCCGTCGCGCGCTTCGGTCCCAGCGTCGTCGACCGCATCGAGGAGCTGGTCCCGATCGAGATCGTCGCGCAGGATGGCACCTCCTTCGGCGTGGTCGCGTGGCCGTTCATACCACCCGCGCCGTCCGGTGGGGGCATCCTCGCCGGCCTTCCGGCCCCGGCTCCGACGCTGACCCGGGACAGTATCGGTCGTCCGTCCGACGCGGCCGCCGAGGCCGTGCCGCTCCCGGAGCCGGAGCCCGCCCCGCCGCAGGACGCTGCGCCCGCGGCTCCGTCGGCGCCCGAGCCGCCCGCGCGCAAGAGCTGGCTGCTCTGGTCTCTGGTCGCGCTGATGCTGCTCGCGCTGGCCGCGGGCGGCGCCTACTTGTACCGCGACCGGCTGCCCGACCTCGTGGCCCGCCGCCAGGCGCCCCCCCAGGAGCCGAGCCCGCCGCCCGCTCCACCCGAGCCGGAGTCCCGCCTGACGGCCGCCGAGCTGCGGCAGCGCTACGCCCGCCTCGTCGAAGAGCGCGCGCCGGCCGGCGCTTTCCTGGCGCTCGGCGAGACGGCGCTCGCCTCTCGACACGGCAGCGCAGCGTTCCGCGCCTTCGAGGAGGCCGATCCGGTCACGAGCGCGGACGCGGCCTGGCAGCTCGCGCGCTTCTACGACCCCGGCAACGCCGACGCGGCGTACCGCGAGGCGGCGCGGCCCGACATCGTGCGGGCCGCCTACTACTACGCCCTGTGGCGCAACCGCTCCCCCCGCCACACCGAGGCGCTCCGGGCGCTGTGCGAGGGCAACGCCGCCAGCGACCGCCTCCGGGCGATCTGTCGTCCCTGATGGCCCCAACGCACCCTACGATGTTCGTCCGACCGCGCGTTTCACCCCTGCCGATGCCGAGGATCCCCGACATGGCCCCGCCCGCCCGAACCGGCCGCCGCTGGAGGCGCCTGGTCGCCGCGACCGCGCTCGGTGTCGCCACCGCTACCGGCGGGCACGCGGCCTCGCCCGGCCTCACAGTCCAGGCCGCCGCCGCGCGCAGCAGCGCCGTCACCGGGCAGCGGATCGCGCTGCTGATCGTGCCGCAAGCCGCAGCGTCCGGCGGTCGGGCGGCGACGGCCAACGCCGACGAGGAGGCCTATCGCAAGCGCCTGCGCGACATCGGCTTCGAGGTGTGGACGGTCGGGCCGGCCGACCGTCCGCAGCTGGATCGCGGACTGCGCGAGGCCGTCGGCCGCCTACCGGAGGACGCCCAGGTGGCGGTCTTCGCCCTCGGGCCGACCATCGGCGGCGCCGACGACGTCTATCTCCTGCCGCAGGACACCCCGGCCGACGCCGGACAGCGCCCGGGCCTGCTCGACAGCGAGGGCGTGCGGCTGAGCGACGTGCTGCGCCGCATCGCCCGACGCCGAACCCGCGAACTCGTCGTTGTGATTGACGAGTGTCAATCCGCGGCGGGCGGGCGTTGCGACTTCGATGCCGCGGCGGGGAGTTCCGGGGCGAGTGTCATCGGCGGCGAACGCGCCGGCCGCCGCACTGCCTCGGGCGCGCCGCTCGCGGGCCGCGCCTCGCTGCGCGATCCCATGCTCGCCGCGATGGCGCAGGAAGGCGAGACCTTTCTGCAGTCGCACGAAACGCTGAAGCGGGGCCTCGCCGGCAGCGATCTGGAGCCCCGGGCGAGCGGCGCGCTCACCACGTCGTTCGCCTTCATCCCGCAGGGGTTCTTCGCGGGCCTGCGGACGGAGTGCAACAAGATCGACCCGAATGCCGAGCCGGCCGCGCTGCGCGGGGTGAACCTCGATCCCGCGATCCGCGCCTGCGAGACGATGACGGGGACCTATCCCTATGCCCGTCCCTTCGAGGACCGGCTCCAGGCGGGGCGGGAGCAGCGGGCCTATCAGCGGGCCGTCGCCTCCTGCGACGATCCCACGGCCACCGCGAGCTACAGCGCGTCCTACCCGGCTGGGCGCTTCCGCGCCCTTGTCGATACCTTCGCGGTCGAGTGCGGCCGCACGCGGGATCGCCAGGACGAAGCCCGCCGCCAGCAGGCGGACGAGGCTCGGCGTCAGGAGGAGGACAGGCGGAGACGGCAGGAGGAGATGGATCGGCAATGGGCGGACGCCCGACGTCAGCGGGAGCAGGACGAGCAGCGCCGCCTGGAGGAGGAGCGGCGCCAGCGTGAGCTGCAGCAGCGCACCACGGTCGGAAGCGCCTCCGGCTGGACGCTGAACTACTCGACCAACCTGCTCGAGATCTCGCCGCGCGCCAACGACCAGTACGATCCGCAGAAGCAGACCTACACGACGATCTGGCACTCGCGCCAGCATGGCCAGCAGGTGACCATGTACGTACAGGTCAGCCCGAACGAGCGTTGCGGCAGCGCGCAACAGTTCATCACGGAGCAGATCCGGCCGCGAAGGAGCCAGATCAGCCGCGCGCAGGAGGTCAACACCTCGCCGGTCCGCGCCGGGTTCGTGCTCGAAGGCCGCGGGACGGCCGTCGCCCAAGGCAGCTTCGACGACAGAAGCTTCTACGACTTCGCGACGATCCGGCGCGACGACCGCAGCACGATCACGAATATCGGGGGGCGTTTCCCTGCCGAGTTCAGCGACCTATACCGGGCCGAACTGCTCCGCATGATGAACTCGATGCAGCTGCCCGGCCGGGACGTCTTCAACAATCGCTGCGGCTGAGAGCGATGAGCCGCCCGAGAAGCCGGAAGCAGGACAGATCGACCATGCGCGCACCCTTGCTCGCCCTCAATGCATGGGTCCACGCCGGCCTGATCGCGTCGATGGCGGTCCCGAGTTCACCCGCTCTGGCTGATGCCACTCAGGAGTGTCGGTCCGGGAGCCCGGAGATGCGCATCGGCGGATGCAGCCGACTCCTGGCCGAGGCTCGGACGCCGCGGCAGCGCGCCATCGCACTCGATGGACGGTGCTGGGCGAACATCGACAGGGGTGCGTTTGCCGACGCCCTGACGGATTGCAACAGCGCCATTCGGGCGGACGATCAGTACCCCTACGCCTTCCACAATCGCGGGGTCGCCTATGCCGGCCTGCAGAACCCGACCGCGGCGATCGCCGACTTCAACCGTGCGCTGGCGATGCGGCCAGCCTTCTCGAATACCCTCATCAACAGGGCGAAAGCGAACATCACACTTGGGAACACGCAGGCTGCAATCCGAGATTACGAAGAGGTTCTTCGTCTGAAGCCTGACAACGAAGAGGCCATAAATTCCCTTAACTTATTGCGCGGCTCTGCGGTAGCGTCGCCGTCGCTTAATACGACTGATTCGCTCTGCGGTAGCGTTGGATGCAATTAATTATCGCCCGATTTTCCAAATATTTTTTATCTTTCTTGCCTAATTATAGATTTTTACATATCCTGATTTCTTAAAGGGCAACTGGATTGTCCGCTACTGGCATTTTGTATTGCAGTCACGCAGCATTCAATTGAATCTTTAACAATGTCCAGGTCATTATCAGCATAGGACGGCGGCGCGGTGCCTGCCAACCATCTGTGCACATGCAATCGAATGCACGGTTGATGTCCGCTCTGAGGCCATTGCTGAACGGGCATAAACGGCCGGATTGGGCGCATTGCTGCTGGGCTGGTTTCCGAGCCCCTCGACGCAGAAGCCGAGGGGCCGAACGCTCAAATCTCTGTTCCTTCGGCCAGGGTCAAAGCATCTTCGACGTCGACGCCGAGGTATCTGACCGTGCTCTCGATCTTGGTATGGCCGAGCAGGAGCTGAACCGCCTGCAGGTTGCCGGTCCGCTTGTAGATCAACGACGCCTTCGTGCGGCGCAGGGAGTGGGTGCCATAGTCCTCGCTGCGCAATCCGATGCCTGTGACCCACTCATCGACGAGGCGCGCATACTGCCGAGGGCTAATGTGCGTGACGCCGTCGAGCCGGCTCGGGAAGGCATAGTCGTCGAGCGTTCCACCCCTGGCTTCCAGCCATGCTAGAATGCTGGTTCGTGCAGGTTCGAGCAGCTCGAACTGTACCGGCCGGCTGGTCTTGCGCTGGATGACGATGGCCCGGCTACGGACGCGACCACCGCTGACCAGGTCGCCAATCTTGAGCTTGACGATGTCACAGCCACGCAGCTTGCTGTCGATGGCGAGGTCGAACATAGCCCGGTCGCGGTAGAGCCAGAACCGGATGGCCTAAACCTGCTGAGGCTTGAGGGCGCGCTTGGCGCCGAGCTTGCGGCCAGCGTTCCAGGCTGGCTGCCCTTTCGTCGCCGGATCGTGTGCTGAGTGTCCCATCGTCTATCTCCTCGCCGGCCCATGCCGACGAAGCGAGGAGACACCCGAACCGAGACTATGAAGATGGGGGCACATGCGGACGTTCCGCTGGCGACCCTACCCAGTCGTCCAGTCAGCCGTCAGCGGTTTCCGAAAGCGGCCATTCGCCGGCTGTCCAGCAGCGCTCGTCCCTCAGCCTGTTCGGCTGCCTCCTGACAAACTGCCGACCCGTTCCGCCGCGAAGCGCTCGCGGAGCCATGCCGCGGCGGGGCCGCAGGGGCGCTGCTTGTGCCAGACCAATTCCAGGGCGATCGGCCAGTCGCCTTTGTCGAACTGCAGGTCCGGAGTGACAAGGTATGGCGCGGTCAGGGACGCGGCGATGACGTGATCGGTGACAAAGGCCCAGCCGATCCCGTGCTTCACCATTTCCAGAATGACCCAGTGGCTCTCCACCCACCACACCTCGGCCGCCACACGCAGACGGCGCTTCTCCGGCCCGTCGCTGCGCGCGGCGACGAGGATCTGGCGGTGGCGCTTGAGCTCTTCCCAATCTACACGCGCCTTCGCCAGCGGATGGTCGCGCCCGCAGACGAGCTTCAGGGGCACCCAGCCGATGGTCTGAAAGCCGAGCTCTGTGGGCAGCACCTCCTGACGCCACATCACGCCTAGGTCGGCGGCTCCGGACTGGACCATGCGGCTGACATCCTCCATCAGCGGGAAGAGCAGCTCCAGTTCCACGAAGGGGAAGCGCGCGGCGAAGTCGGCGAACAGAGCGCCCAGGGCATGCTCGGGATAGAGTTCGTCGATGGCAACAACCAGCCGGCTCTCCACCCGCTGTTCCAGGCTGCTCGCCACGCCGATGAAGTGCTCCCTCCGGTCGAGCACGACCCGCGCCTCCAGCAGCAGCCGCTCCCCTGCCAAGGTGAGCACTGGGTTCCTGCCCGTCCGGCTGAACAGGGTGAGACCCAAATCCGCCTCAAGGTTCGCCACCTGTGTACTGACGGCCGACTGCGCCTTGCGCAGCACCCGGGCCGCCCCAGAAAACGATCCGGCCTCGGCCGCCGCGACGAAAGCCTGAAGTTGGTCGAGAGAGACGGCCACCTATCTGACTTCCAGATGCCTTCTAACTTGTTGGTCGACGTATCACAGATAGAAGGCAGCGGACCAGAGACGCTTTCCAGGCAAAATTATGCGCAGCACACGCGACCGTATCCGCCACGCCATCCTGTTCGAGGTTGTCGGGCTCGCGCTCATCATTCCGCTCGGGACCATGCTGTTCGGCCTGCACGCCTCCGACATGGGCGTGATCGGCATCGGCAGCGCCCTTGTGGCGACGGCGTGGAACTACGCCTACAACCTTGGCTTTGATCGAGCGATGCAGCGGCTGGTCGGGCACACGCGCAAGAGCCTCGTCCTACGGGTCGGTCACGCCGTGCTGTTCGAAGCGGGGCTGCTCCTGATCCTGCTGCCCCCGATCGCTTGGTACCTCGGCATCGGCCTCTCCCAGGCCTTCGTCATGGATATCGCGATCGCGGCCTTCTACGTGGCCTACGCCTTCCTCTTCAACCTAGCCTACGATCGAACCTTTCCCCTGCCGGACTGGAGCGCGGTCGCAGCAGAGCCTTCCCGCTGAGCAAGTCCGAAACGCGCATTCGCCGTCCAGAAGCAGACGGGCAGAAAACCACCCCGAGCGGCTCTTGCAGCTTGCGATCGCTCGCGAAGACGGCTGCCAAGCATAGGCGCCCGACCGGATTGCATGCAGCCCGATCGGGAACTCCGCCAGCACCGGTAGGCCGAGCGGCGACATGCGCCCATGCACTAGGCAGAGCATCGCGAGCGGCACGTCGAGGATGATCGGCATCGAGCCGTCGTAAGTGTCCCTGACGAGACAGAGGTGGTAACGCCGGTCACTCGGCTCCCCATGGGGATTGTCGATCAGGTCGGCGGTGGCCGCAGCCTCGAGCGCATCCTCTACGACCGCCCAAGAGAACAACGGATCAGCCGCAGCGATGGCCGCGGCGTTGAGCCGTGCCAGATCGGAAACGAAGCTGAACACGAGATCCGCACCCGCGCGGTCGCTCGCAAACCAGCGGGCGCGCGGCGGACCGACCTCGCCATCGCCCAGTACGGGGTCGAAGGGGCGGTGCGGGACCCAGCCGGCAAGCCACGCATCGATCCGTCGACCCTCCGCCAGCGCCGCTTCGTCGCCCTTCAGCACGGCCGCTCCGTCAAGCCCTTCTCGGGCGAGCCAAGAGACGAGGACGGCGATCCGGTTGGGGTTGCGGGCGAGAAACTGGACTAGGTTCTCGGCGCGTTGCTCCGGCATCAGTCCCCTGGGATCACCGCGATGGAGCGGCGTGTCGGGCGGGTAGTCGCCAAGCCGAGCCGAGAGAAGGGCATAGGGTTCGCCGGGCGCATCCCCAGCTGTCATATTGGAATGCGCCGCGACGCCAGGGCCACGCTGTTCGGACGACCTACGGTTGCTGAGCCAATCGAAGATGCCGGGCATAGCTCCGATCTTACAACAGGCGCCCGACGAGACCACCAACCACCGCGCCGAAATCTGCGCTGCTGAATGCCCAGAAGCAGGTCCCTTGGGAGCTGGCACGGCGTCGGAAGCGGGCACGGCAGCGACGTCCGCTTTGATGCTTCTCCGTCCAAAAGCGGACCGTCGCAAAACCACCCCGAGCGGTGAGTCAGATTGCGACCCGACTCGGTCATCCATAGCAGGGGAGTCCGACCTCAAGACCGGACATCCGCCAGATGTCGCCTCAAGCATTGGAGCCACAGATCGGTCTCATCTGACATGATCGATCATGCGCTCACAACTCGACGCGATCCCCCCGGGCGCTTCGAGCGGAACGAGGTGGCCGATGCCGGGGATGGTCGTGATCGTCGCCTCCGACAGGTGCTCGGCAAGGATCGGCTTCAAAATGGCCGCCCGTTCGACTTGGTCGTGTTCCGCCAGGACGATCTCGACGGGCACCTCCAGCCCGGTCAGGGCCGCAGTGACGTCCACCGTCACGCCACGATCGGGCCAGTACCGCTTGGCCTCGGCGTCGCCGCTCAGCGTGTCTCGGATGATCTGCTCCCGAAGCGTGTCGTCGAGCGCCGAACCGCCCAGGACTTGAAGAGCCTTCAGCACGCCGTCCCGCGACTGGTAGGAAGCCAGCATGCCAGCCCTGACCGCTGGCGGAATTTGCATCGGGGTCGGCGGTGCCGGCGCGACCAGCACCAGGCCAGCCAGACCGATAGGCCGGCGGCCGGCTAGCAGTTGGGCTACCTTGCCGCCCATGGAATGGCCGACCACGATATAACACGCGATCCCAAGCGCCGCGACCGCATCGACGACATCGTCGGACAGCGCATCCAGATCAAAGCGGCCGTCAAAGGCGCGTGAGCCACCCCATCCGCGCTGGTTGATGACGACCTTCCGGACGGCGATGGGCAACTGCGAGACGACCGCGTCCCATGTGCGGGCCGAGCCGCCCCAATAATGCAGGAAGACGAGCGCCGGCTCGGTCCGTCCGGCATCGTCGATGAGGAGGTCCGCGCCTCGCGTGCGGATCGTTCGTGTCGCCATTGCTCCGCTCCATGCTCGATCACGAAGCGGAGGGTATTCGCTCAAGGTCCGCCCTATAATCCCGCCGGAACAGGGCACACTCCGAAGCGGCATTTCGCAATGGCACTGGATAGGTTCGTAGGGATGATGGTGCTTCGGCGCGCCATCGAGCTTGGCAGCATTGCAGCAGCGGGACGCGCGACAGGTCTCTCGGCGGAGATGGCCGGACAGCATCTCAAAGCGCTGGAGACGCGCCTCGGTGTCCGTTTGCTCAGCCGCACCACGCGCCGCCTTGCGCCGACGGATGCCGGACGGGCCTATTACGAACGCTGCGTCGCCGCGCTGGAAGAGATCGCGCTGGCCGAGGCCGAAGCGGGCGCGAGGCAAGCAGAGCCGAGTGGCCGGCTTCGCCTGACCGCACCTCTGGGGTTTGGAAACGCTCTTCTCGCGCCGGCGATTGCAGCGTTTCTCGCCCGGCATCCGCGCGTAGACGTCGAGATCGACCTGTCCGAGAACAAGACCGATCTGCTCGCCGGGAATTATGACCTTGCCATTCGACTCGGCGAACTCGCCCCTTCGAGCCTCGTGTCACGCCGGCTCGCCAGTTTTCCTCTGATCCTCGCTGCTTCACCCGCCTATCTTGCCGCGTCCGGCATGCCCCAGCATCCCCGGGACCTCGCGCAGCACGAGGCGTTAATCTATGCGCAGACGGACGCGCCGATGACGTGGTGCTTCCGGTCTCGGGAAGGGCAGCGGGCGAACGCCGCGCTCCGCGGGCGCATCGTTGCGTCCGACGTCGAGTTCCTCGTCCGCCTTGCGCTGCTCGGCCGGGGCTTGCTGCTCGCGCCGAGTTTCCTGCTCGACGATCACCTGAAGACTGGAAGCTTGGTGGAAGTGATGCCGGGTTGGCATGAGCGCTCACTCCCGCTTCATCTCCTATGGCCGCATCGCGCATTGATCCCAGTGCCCACACGCGCCTTCATCGATTTCCTGGTTGGCTGGGCGGTATCAGAGCTGAAAGGTTCTCGCGCATCACCCTCATGACAGTCGCCGGAAGCCTTTCAAAGCCCGCGCTTGGCCAAGATAACTGAGCCGACATCTGGGAGCACAGATCGGACGTCCGCTGTGGTCGCTCCCACACCGAGAGCGGACCGTCGCAAAATCACCCCAAGCAGCCATTCCGCTGGCGACCCACGTCAGTCATAGGCGTCATTTTGGGGCGAGCTTGGAAGCGGACACGCGGCGACCTTGCGCGGTCGCCTGGCCCACTTGAACCGAGTAGCTTTGAGCCGTTCCCTTCTGCGCACGCTTCGCGGCGTAGAGTGCCGCATCAGCGTGGCGCAGGAGAACGTCACGATCCTGTCCGGCCTCGCGGGACCACGCGAGGCCGATCGTACCCGTCACGCGCGCGATCTGACTCTGTCCGTCCACGATGATCTCGAGGTCGTGCAAGAGGCGTTGCACTATCGCGCTCAGGCGCGCGCCGTCGCACGCGGCAGGTGCCAGGATCGCGAACTCGTCGCCGCCCAACCGCGCCGGTAAGCACCCGGTGTAGCTGGATGCGCGCAACCGTTCGGCGACGCGACGGAGAACGTCGTCGCCGGCCGCATGCCCGAGGCGATCGTTCACGCCCTTGAAGCCGTCAAGGTCGATCAGGAGAACGGCCACGTCGACATCCGAAGCGCGGGCCTCGCGCAGCCGCGCGTCCAGAACACGGTGGAACTCGGCTCGGTTGGCCAGCTGTGTCAGGTCATCGGTGCGGGCCCGATGGCGAAGACGCTCCTCCAGGCCATGCCGTTCGGTGATGTCCTGGATCAAGCCGACGAGGGCGACAGGCTTACCCTTGGCAAGCTCGATCTCGCAGGAGCATCGCACGCGCCGGGCGTTGCCCTTGGCTGTCACGAAGTCGGCGTCCATCTCGAAAGGCTCGCCCGTGTCCAGCACGCGCTCGACTGCCGCGCGGAAGAGGGCGCGATCAGTCTCAGGAAAGAAGTTCATGATCTCGCCTGTCGGCACGCCGCCGCTGACGGGCAATTCATGAATGGCGAAGACACCGTCCGACCAGGAGGTTGACTGCTTCTCGATATCGTAGCGGTACGATCCCATGTCGGCCATGCGCTCCGCTTGCTTGAACTGGCGGCGCTCACGCTCCAGACCCTCAACGGCGACACGACGCTCTTCGGCGTTCTCGGCAGCTCGAAGGGCTACGGCGCGAGCCTCAATCAGGGCCTCTGCAAGACAGGCCAGTTCTGTGAGCACCTCCAAGTCTGCCGCCGTTGTCTTGCGGGGTCGTTCATCGAGGACGCAGAGCGTGCCGATCGTGATTGAGTCGCCGTCTGCTCGCCGGACGCGAACCGGCACGCCCGCGTAGTAGCGGATGTTCGGGGCACCTGTGACGAAAGGGCTGGCCGCGAAGCGACGGTCGAGTTTGGCATCTGCCACGATCAGCGGAGCCTCAGTCTCGAACACGACGGGGCAGAACGCCTGGGCACGCGGGGTCTCGGCCGCCAAGGGGCCGCAACGCGCCTTGAACCACTGGCGCTCCGGGTCGATCAGAGTGATCGAGGACATGCCGGTGCCGAGCATGCGTTGTGCGAGCTTGGCGAGTGCGTCGAACTCTCGCTCTGGCGGCGTGTCGAGCAGAGCGATCTCGGTCAGCGCCTGTTGGCGGAGTGCCTCGCGCTGCGTGTTCGACCCGTTCCCCTGCAACACGACGCTACCCCGCTCAAGCCTTGAGGCTGCCAGGGGGTACAACGAGAAGGTTTAATCGAGCGTGAGGTGGCCTGACGGGTCATCGAGCGAGAGCGTACCGGCTAGACCGCCACCGTTTGGCTTGTGAAAGGTGCCGTATTCACCGGTTCTCCGCAGAGAAGAGTAACAAGCTTGTGCCGGGAGCTGCCATTCGGCTCGCGACCCAACCCAGCCGCTCCGATTGCTCCCTGTCGTTCCCGTAAGCAGACGCCCCGCTAGACCACCGACAACTCCGGCAGACTGATGGAGGAAGGGCTACGAAACGGCGTGCGGATTCTATCCTCTCGGGCGGTATCCGATGCACCGTGTTGCGAGGTTTCGGCGGCTCGCAAGCGCCGATTGCGATCGTCGAAATGATTCAATCAAGGGGTTATGGCCTAACATCAATCTGATAAATTGCCAAGTTATTGAATTTAAAATCGACCTATTTCTGAAAAATTCAAGTTTTATTTCGATTGATGAGAAAGTCCTGGAGGCAATTCTGCGACCGCTACAGCGTCCGGGACACTCGCCGCGCTGCCTACCCTAGGTATTTTTTTAATGATTTTAAATTAGAAAAAGACGAACACAAACTCGGAAACCATTATGAGGCCACCTGTCCTCATCGAAGAAGACGACCGCGTGGCAGCACTCGCCGAGTATGATCTCGTCGATACGCTGCCAGCACCTGCCTTCACGCAGATCGTCGCCTTGGCCACCCGCCTGTTCGACGTCCCTACCGCCTTTGTTTCACTGGTCGACCGCAGCCGGCAGATCTTTCACGCCAAGGTCGGCCTTGACCTGTGTGAGACGGACCGGCAGGTCGCGTTCTGCTCCCATACCATCGCGCAGCGCGACACTCTCGTTGTCCTCGATGCCACCCTCGACCCACGCTTTTGCGACAATCCGCTGGTTGTTGGACCGCCATATATTCGCTTCTACGCCGGGATCCCGCTCGTCGCACCGTCGGGCCACGCCGTCGGCACACTGTGTCTCGTCGATACGCGGCCACATCACGGCTTCTCCGCCGCGGATCAGACGATCCTGCGGGATCTGGCGGACCTCGCCCTCGACCGCATGGAACTGCGACGGCTGCAGGTTGCCGAGCGGGCAAGTCACGCGCGCTTCCTCCAGATTGCATCCACCTCGCCGAACGGCATCGTCTGCGCGGACGCTGCGGGCCATATCACCTTCTGGAACGATGCCGCCGAAGGCTTGTTCGGCTACAGCGCCACCGAGGCGGTCGGGCAATCGATCGATCTGGTCGTGCCCGAGCGCATGCGCAGGGGCCATGACGGCGGTCTGCACCGGATCGCCGCCGGCGGTGAACCCCGTCTCCTCGGCAAGACCGTCGAGTTGCCCGCGCGGCACCGCGACGGGACGGAATTTCCGATCGAGCTGTCGCTGTCGCGCTGGGAGGAGAAGGGACAACCCGCTTTCGGCGCGATCATCCGCGACATTCGCGAGCGGCGCGCCAACGAGGAGCGCCTGTTCCGCCTCGCGCATCTGGATCCCCTGACCGAACTGCCCAACCGGGCCGTGCTGCGCGAGCGGTTGACCGAGATCGTCACCGCCATGCGGGCCGTCTCCGTGCTGATGTTCGACCTCGACGGCTCAA
>NZ_BACT01000909.1:0-3488 GCF_000333255.1 Methylobacterium sp. B1
CCCCGATCACCTCCCTATCCGCCGGTCGACCGTGAGGACTGGGCCGCACGCTTTCAAGCCGGCGGCCGCGGCCGGCCCGGATGCGTCTCCCGGACCGCCTCGCGGTGTCCCCGCGCGGCCGGCCGGAGGCGGCGGCATCGCGCCGGTCGTCGCCACCGGAATCGCTGCGGCCCTGGTCGCGCTCTCCTACGTACCGGGCGTCCTGGCCTTCCCGCCGCTGCCCCAATCCGTGTCGGCCGAGTCCCGAGCCTTCCAGACGGCCTGGCTCGACGGTCTTCGCCGTCGGCGCGACGCCCTCGCCGCGGCGGAGGGATTCGCCTGCCCCCGCCTTCGGACAGAACTGCCTGGGCTCGTTCCGCAGAGCCCCGCCGGCGTGCGCCTGCCCGCGGATCCGGCGGCGGCGCCCGCGGCCCGCGCCGCCGTCGAGCCGTCGGCGCCCCCGGCGGAATCCGGCCGGCCCGGGGCGCCGGCCACCGACGGGCTGGTCGACCGGCTGGAGCGCAGCACGGTCCTGGTCCTGGCCGGCGACGCCACCGGCTCGGGGTTCTTCGTCGCGGACGACCTCGTCGTCACCAATCGCCACGTCGTCGAGGGCGCCTCGACGCTGATGATCGCCGGACGGCACGCCGGCGTCGTTCCGGCGACCCTGGTGCAGGTCGGCGACCCGGGCACCCTTGACCGACTTCGCCCTGCTGCGGGTCTCGCCGCGCTCGGGGGGGCGGCCCCTCGCCCTCGCGAAGCCGGGCCGCCCGCTGACGCCGGTGGTCGCAGCCGGGTTTCCGGGCCTCTATCTCGGCACCGACCCGACCTTCGCGCGCCTCCGGGACGGCGACGCCGCGGCGAGCCGCGACCTCGTCCCGGTGGTCCAGACCGGCGTGGTCAACCACCTGCAGCGCTACGACGAGGCTGCCGTGACGCTGGTGCTGCACGGGGCCGAGATCGCGCCGGGCAACAGCGGCGGCCCGCTCGTCGATTATTGCGGCCGCGTCGTCGGCGTGAACGCCTTCGGCCGCACGGACGACCGCATGCCGGTCACCGCGCGCTACGCCCTGGGCGCCGACGGTCTCGCGGCGTTCCTGGCGCGCGCCGGCGTGACCGCGGCTCTCGACGACCGTCCCTGCGATCTCCAGGCGACACCCCGCCCGGCGGCGACCGCCGCGGTCGAGCCGGCCGAGGCTGCCGCGACGCCGCCCGCCCCGGCACCGGCCGCGCCCGCCGGCCAGACGGCCCCGCGGCCGGACGCGCGGACTGCCGCCCCACGGTCGGGGCGCGACGCCCGGCCGCCGGCACGCTGAGGGGCCGTCATCATGTCCGCGACCACGAAGCTCACCGAGACGCCCCGCCTCGGCCTCGACCCGGTCAACCCGAAGCTCGCGCAGCAATACGAGCAACTCGTCGACCTGCTGGCGCGCCGTCTGAGCCCGGCGCACGCGCACCTGTTCGCCGAACCCGCCCCCGTCGCGGTCGCCGGCACCGGACGTCCCGGCTTCGCGTGGTTCGCCGCATTCGACGGCGACGCGCGGCCCGTGACCGCGCTCGATCCCGCCGCCGCCACGACCCTGCGCGAGACCGCGGCCCGTCTGGTCGCCGAGATCACCACCTTCGCGGATGGCCTGGAGCGCGAAGGCGAAGCTTCGCGCGACCTCGCCCGTCTGCTGCGGGAAGCGCTTGTTGTCCCGGACGCCGACCACCTGTGGTCGGTCGACGGCCAACCGGTTCTGGTGGCCTGGGGCTACCGGCGCGCCGGCTCGGACGGCCCGGCCGTCGCGCGGGGCGCCGCGATCACGGCGAGCGCCCCGGCGGTGGAAGCGCCGGCCAGCCCCTGGGCGCCGCCGCCGGCGCCGCCTTTCGACACGGCCGGAGCGCCCGCGCCGCGGCCCGGCGTCCGGCTCGCGCCCACGCGGCGGCCATGGCTCGCGCCGATCCTCTGGCTCGTCTTCGTGCTGCTCTGCGGCGTCTTGGCGGATCGGCTCCTCCGCGCCTGCGCCGTCGGCAGCGGCGACTGGCCCGCCTGGATGCGCGCGGCGCTGCCCGATCACTGCCCGGCACCGTCGGTGGCCCTCGATCCCGACGGCAGCGCGATCCTCGCGGCGATCCGGACCACGGATGGCGCCGTGCGGGCCGCCGAACTCGCCCTCACGCGCCGGGCGCTCACCTGCGACGCGAGCTGCCCGGTGCCGCCGCGGCGGGCCGCACTCGAGGCCCCGCAGGTGATCCCGCCCGACCTCGCGCGGCGTCTCACCGGCATCGAGCGCGGGCAGGGTCTCGAACTGACGCTCGCGTGGGAGGGCGCGTCCGATCTCGACCTCCAGGTCGTCTGTCCGGACCGCACGCGCATCAGCTTCGACCACCGGGCCTCCTGCGGCGCCCGCCTCGTGGCCGACCAGAACGAGAAGGGCGGGAGCAGCGCCAGCCGGCCGGTGGAGCACGTGATCTGGGACGATGCCCCCGCCCCAGAGGGCCGCTACGGCGTCGAGGTCGGGCTTTTTGCCCGTCACGGTGAGGCGAGGCCGGAGATCCCGTTCCAGATCATCCTGTCGCGTCACGGCGAGGTCGTCGAGCAGCGCACCGGCCGGATCTCGGCGGAGAGGGTCGCGCAGGCCGTGCTGTCCTTCGACCTGCCGATTCCGGCAACGCCGCAGAGCGGGCCCCAGGCCCCGACCGGGAACGCTGCTGTGCCCTGACCGACCCGACGCCCAGAGTTGCTCCCTGACCCGCCGTCCCGCGTCACACGAGACCCGCCACCCGCGATGTTCGTCGACCCCGTCCCCTTCGGCCCCACGATCCGGCTGGTCCCGCACAGCGGCGTCCAGTTCGTGGAATACGCCTTCCACATCGACACGGTCGGCCGCCTGTCCCGCCGCTTCGTCGAGCGCGCTGTCTCAGGCTCGCCCGGAGCCGACGGACGCCGGACCTACCGCCTGCTCCCGACCTGGAACGAGGACGACCCGGGCGCCGACACGGTCGAGACCGCGCAAGGCGACGACCGGGAATACGCGGTCGGCGAGCGCGGCGCCCTCGAGGTCTTCCTGGAGAAATGGACCCCGGTGCCGATGCTGCGGGTCAAGGCCGGAGTCGAGGGCGGCGAGGAACTCGACCTCGGGCCGACCAACTGGGCGCGCGTGCGGATCGTCGAGGTCGCCGACCGGGCGCCGGACAGCCCGATCAGCCACCGGGTGATCTTCGCCTTCGACACCGAGCTGCTCGAGCGGCGCCCGAACCGGCCCTACACGGCGCCTTGCCTAGAGGATGCCGCCAACGAGCACGAGTTCCGCTTCGCCCACCGCTTTCGCGACATCGGCTGGTTCCTGGGCGCGGCCGGGGAGGACGAGGAGACCCGCCGGCTGACGGGCTTCCAGGAATGGGTCCCCGCGTGGCTGATGGAGCAGTTCCGCGAGTTCAAGGCGGCGCAGCGGCCCGATCGCCCCCTGCGCGATACCGACTTCCCGAATGCGCTGGAGCATTATGCCCGGATCTCGTCTCCTCGA
>NZ_BACT01000908.1:0-4531 GCF_000333255.1 Methylobacterium sp. B1
GAGGGCTTGGCCTACGGGCCGCGGGCCGCCGGCTGGGCACAGCCCAAGATCGGGCTCGGGGCCGACGTCAACCGCGACATGCACGGGGCGCCCGAGGTTGCGCCTCGAGGACCGGATCCGATGGGTCAGACCGTTTCCGCGAAGGTTGAACGATGAGCACGGCCGCGATCGGCTTCCTGTACGCGGGCGCGACCCTGGGTGCGATGCTCTCGGGCATCCCCATCGCCTTCGCCCTCGGCTTCGTGGCGCTCGCCTTCATGGTGGCGTTCATGCCCGGCGCCTCCCTCGATACGGTGGCGCAGAACGTCTACGAGGAGATGGCCTCCATCACCCTGCTGTCGATCCCGCTCTTCATCCTGAAGGGTGCGGCCATCGGCCGGTCCAAGGCCGGGCAGGACCTCTACTCGGCCATGCACGCCTGGATGCACCGCATCCCGGGCGGTCTCGGCATCGCCAACGTGTTCGCCTGTGCGCTGTTCGCCGCCATGGCGGGCTCGAGCCCGGCAACCTGCTCGGCGATCGGCTCGGCCGGCATCCCGGAGATGCGCAAGCGCGGCTACTCGCCGGGCTTCGCCGCCGGGATCATCGCGGCGGGCGGCACGCTCGGAATCCTGCTGCCGCCTTCGATCACCATGATCCTGTACGCGGTGGCGGCCGAGCAGTCGCTCGGACGCCTGTTCCTCGCCGGCATCGGACCCGGGCTGCTGCTCGTGGCCCTGTTCGCGGCGTGGTCGATCGTGCGCTTCCGCTCGGAATACGCCGCGGCCAAGGCCGTGATGGAGCGTGGCGGACCGGCCTCGCCGATCCTGGCCGACGATCAGTACAGCATGGCGCAGCGCTTCTCGACGCTACCGCGGGTCCTGCCCTTCGTGGTCCTGCTCACCGGCGTGATGGTGGCGCTCTACGGCGGCTACGCCACGCCCTCGGAAACCGCGGGTCTCGGCGGCCTGATGGCGCTGGCGCTCATCGCCGCGATCTACGGCGTCTGGCGGTTCCGCGACGTCACGCCGATCCTGACCGCGACCCTGCGGGAATCGACCATGCTGATGCTGATCATCGGCATGTCGCTGCTCTACGCCTACGTGATGAGCTACCTGCACATCTCGCAATCGGCCGCCGCCGCGATCGTCGCGATGCAGCTCTCGCCCTGGCTGCTGCTGCTGACCATCCTGGCGTTGGTGATCGCGCTGGGCTTCTTCCTGCCGCCGGTCTCGATCATCCTGATGACGGCGCCGATCATCCTGCCGCCGCTCAAGGCTGCCGGCTTCGACCTCGTGTGGTTCGGCGTGGTGATGACCATCACCATGGAGATGGGCCTGATCCACCCGCCGGTGGGCCTGAACATCTTCGTCATCAAGAACATCGCCCCCGACATCCCGCTGTCGGACATCATCTGGGGGACGTTGCCCTTCGTGATCCTGATGGCGGTGGCGATCCTGATCCTGTGCCTCGTCCCGGGCATCGCCCTGTGGCTCCCGGACCTGCTGCTGGCGACCACACGGTAGGCGGACCGAAGCATCGATTCCTCAGGCAGGCCCTTCTCCGTCCGGGGAAGGGCCTGCCGCATGCCGGGGTGCAGCCGCGCGAGCGCCACCTCCCACGCACCGGCGGGTCGCGTCCAGGCGATGGCTGAAGCGTGCCGGTGCGCCTATGGCAGCGGGCTTCCCGCACTGCCCTGATCGAAGCTTCGGAACGAATCATGAGTCTCGCATCCGTGCGCGCCTTCTTCGCCGAGAAGGCGCCCGACATCGCGGTCATCGAGCTCGAGGCCAGCACCGCGACCGTCGCCGAGGCGGCCGAGGGCCATGGCGTCGCTCCGGCGCAGATCGCCAAAACCCTGTCGATCCGCGTGGGCGATCATGTCGCTCTCGTCGTCACCCGTGGCGACGCGCGTCTCGACAACAGGAAGGCCAAGGCCGTCTTCGGCGGCAAGGTGAGGATGCTCGATCTCGGCGAGGTCGAAGCGGTCACCGGCCACCCGGTGGGCGGCGTCTGCCCGTTCGGCCTGGCCACGCCCCTGCCCGTCTACTGCGACGTCTCGCTCCAAGCGTTCGACGAGGTGGTGCCGGCCGCCGGCGGCACCCACAGCTCCGTGCGGATCGCGCCGACGCGGATGGCCGCGTTGACAGATGCCGCGTGGGTCGATGTCTGCGCGCTGCCGACCTGAGGGCTGCCCTCAGCGCCCGGTCCAGTTGGGCGGGCGCTTGCCCAGGAAGGCCTCCATGCCTTCGCGGAAATCCTGGCTCATGTAGCACATGAGGATCAGGTCATCGCCGGGATGTGGCGCGCCCTCGGCGACAGCCTCCTCCTCCGCCAGCCGCCGGAGCCCTTCCTTGGTCGCCTGCATGGTCAGCGGCGCGTGGTTGGCGAGGAGCTGCGCCAGGGTATCGACCCGCTCGGTGAGCGCGGCGCGATCGTCCACCATCTCGCCGATCAGCCCGATGGCCAGCGCCTCCTCGGCCCCGACCAGGCGGGCGGTGAAGATGATGTCCTTCACCCGTGCCGGCCCGATCAGACCGGAAAGCCGCTTCAGATTGCCCTGGCTCAGGCAATTGCCCAGCGTCCGGGCGATGGGGAAGCCGAAGCGGGCATCGCGGGTGGCGATGCGGAGGTCGCAGGCCGCCGCGATGGCCGCGCCGCCGCCCGTGCACGCACCCGCGATGGCCGCGATGGTCGGAACCCGCAGCCGCTCCAGGGAGCCCAGCACCTTGTCCATGAACCGCTCGTAGCCCAGCGCATCCTCCGCCGTGCTGAAGCTGCGGAACTGGGCGATGTCGGTGCCGGCCGCGAAAGCCTTCTCGCCGGCCCCGGTGATGATCAGCGCCTTGATGGCCGGATTCCCGGCGATCGCCTCGCAGCAGGTGATCAGGCCCTGATACATCGCGAAGGTGAGCGCGTTGCGGGCCTGCGGCCGATTCAGGACGATGCGGGCGATGCCGGCCTCATCGGTCGTGAACAGCAGTTCGTCGGTGGCGGGCGTGGCACTCATGCGCGGGGTCTCCGGGTGGCGGGGTCAGGCCGCGGTCTCGCGGACCACGCCGCGCGCGATCAGCGCGTCGATCTCGGCCGAGGCGTATCCGGCCTCCGCCAGGATCGCCCGGGAATGCTCGCCAAGCAACGGGGCCGGCCCATGCACGCGCCCCGGGGTCTCCGAGAACTTGACCGGCAGGCCGAGGGTCTTCATGCGGCCGACCCGCGGGTGTTCGACCTCCACCACCATCTCGCGGGCGAGGGCCTGCGGATCCCGGTGCATGGCGTTGACGTCGAGCACCGGCCCGGCCGGGACGCCGCCGGCTTCGAGCCGGGCGAGCCATTCGGCCGAGCTGTGGGCCCGGAAGATCGGCGCGAGGGTACCGGCGAGGTCCTGCCGGTTGATCATCCGGTCGCGGTTGACGGCGAAGCGCGGATCATCGGCGAGGGCCTCGGCGCCGATCGCCTTCAGCAGGCGCAGCCAGTTGGTCTGGTTGGCCGCCCCGATCGTGATCCAGCCATCGGCGGTCTCGAAGGCCTCGTAGGGCGCGTTCAGCGGATGGGCCGAGCCCATCGGTCCCGGCGCGATCCCGGTCGCCATGGCGATGGCCGATTGCCAGTAGGTGTGGGTGATGCCGGCCTCGAACAGCGAGGTGTCGACAGCCTGGCCCTTTCCGGTCCGGAGCCGGTTCGAGTAGGCCGCCAGAACGCCCATGGCGGCCAGGATGCCGGCGGTGATGTCGGTCACCGGCGGTCCGCACTTCATCGGGGGCCGCCCCGGGCCCTCCCCCGTGATCGACATGAGCCCGCTCATGCCCTGCGCCACGAGGTCGAAGCCGGCCCGCTCCGCATAAGGACCGGTGCGGCCGAAGCCGGAGAGCGAGCAGTAGACGAGAGCCGGGAATTCCTCGCGCAGCGTCTCGTAGCCGATCCCGAGGCGCTCCATCGTGCCGCCGCGGTAGTTCTCGATCAGCGCGTCGGCCCCCTTGAGCAGGCGGCGCAGGACCGCGACACCGTCCGGGTCCTTCAGGTCGAGACTGATGCCGCGCTTGCCGCGGTTCATCATCATGTAGGCGGCGCTCTCGCCTTCCAGGGCCGGCGGAACGGTGCGACGCGTGTCGTCGCCGTCCATCTTCTCGACCTTGATCACCTCCGCGCCCATGTCGGCGAGCATCAGCCCGCAGACCGGACCGGCCATGATGTGGGCGAGTTCGATCACCCGCATCCCGGCGAGCGGACCGGACCGTTTCATCGCTTCCGCCATCGCGCGCTACTCCCCGGCCGCCACGGAGCCCACGCGACCATCGAGTGGCGGGGCGGGATCCACGAATTCCCGCTCGGGGTGCATCGTGAAGGCCAGCGCCGCACCGAGCAGGCACAGGCCGATCGAACCGACGAAGGGCAGCGTCCAGCTCCCCGTCATGTCGACGATCACGCCGAAGACGATCGGCGAGACGATCGCGGCCACGGCCGAGCCGGTATTCATCAACCCGCTGGCGGTGCCGGCATATTTCGGCGCGATATCCATCGGCACGGACAGATCGGCCCGATGACCAGCTCG
>NZ_BACT01000907.1:0-1291 GCF_000333255.1 Methylobacterium sp. B1
GCCAATGCGGCCTTCGAGACGAGGTCCGTCGCCACCGCGTTGCGCGCCGTGATCGCCGGGAACGACCGGGAGCACGCGAACGGGTTTGTGCTGTCCCTGCGCTGGGACGACGGCCTCGCGAAGGCGCTCGCCGCCGAAGAGTCCGGTGCGGTCGCCGATGTCTTCGGCCAGCCGCTGTTCGACGAATTCGGCGACGTGATCGGCGGACTGGTCGGTTATCGCGTCCTGCGACCGCACGAGCCGACCCTGACCGCCTTCGCATCGCTGAGCGGACGCGACGTGCTGATCCTGTCGGGGCAAAGCCTCCTCTCCTCGGCCGGTGCCGACGTCGCCGACGCGCGGCTCGGCGACATCTCGGGCGCGGATCTGCACGCCGTCGTCGGGGCCGAGAAGGTCGCGCGCTGCCTTCCTCAGCTTCCGGATATCCGTCTCTGCGTCGCGGCGCCGCTGCGTGAGTTGCAGCAGCTCACCGGAAAGGTCGTCGGCATCGGCGAGGAGAGTTCCCGCTCGCTCCTCAGGACGCTCAGCGTCGTCGCGGGCCTGACCTTATGCCTTGTCGCCCTGGTCCTGCTCATCCTGTCCAGCCGGATCACCCGTCCGCTGGTGCGCATCACGCAGACGGTGTCCGAGGTGGCGCGCGGGAACTGGCACGTCAGCGTCCCCGATACTGACCGCGCGGACGAGGTCGGCGACATCGCCCGCGCCGTCGTCGTGCTCGAACATTCCCTGTCGGAGCGGGATCAGCTGCGCGACGACGTCTTCCGGCAGAACACGATCCTGACGGAGCGCGAGCGGCAGCTGCAGGAGCAGAACGAGCGGTTCGATGCGGCCCTGAACAACATGTCCCAGGGCCTGTGCATGTTCGGCGCCCATGGTCGCCTGAAGGTGTTCAACGCGCAGTTCTGCCGGATCTACGATATCGCTCCGGATGCGCTCGAAGCCGAACCGACGCATGTGGATGTCCGCCAGCTGGCCGGTCTTGCGGATTGGTCGGGTCCGGAGAGCCGCCCGCATCGGCGGTCTCTGACCAGGACGCTCGCGGACGAGCGATGCGTCGAGATCACCGTCGAGCCCATGGCGGACGGCGGCTGGGTGGAAACGCATGAGGACGTCACCGCGAGCGTGACGGCCCAAGCCCGGATCGCCCATCTCGCGACCCACGACGCCCTCGGCAAGCCGGCGACGACCGCTTCCGACACCACGTTCGCGCCACCCTCCTGCTGAGAGCTGAGGACCATGACCCGGGCCCGCGTCAGCCAGCGCCGGACCAGGGAGCCGGGCTGTCCCCGAG
>NZ_BACT01000906.1:0-159 GCF_000333255.1 Methylobacterium sp. B1
GTGGAAGTGCAGGATGTCGAATTCGTGCGCGCGGCGGTGCACCTGATGCAGCATCGCCAGGTGACTGGCGGTGTGATCCCGGTAGCCGAGCAGGCGCAGGCCCTCGGGCGTGCAGGCTGCGAGCTTGGCAGACGTCTCGGAGTCACCGCTGGCGAACAG
>NZ_BACT01000905.1:0-2521 GCF_000333255.1 Methylobacterium sp. B1
CGGTCGACCCCTTGGCCTCGCGCCGGTACCACACCTGCATCCGTTCCACCGCCTGCTCCATGACGGCAAGCTGTCGAAGGATCAGGTCCGGGCCTGGGCCTTGAACCGCTACTACTACCAGGCGATGATTCCGGTGAAGGATGCCGCCGTTCTGGCGCGCATGACCGACGCGTCGCTGCGGCGGATCTGGCGCCAGCGCATCGTCGATCATGACGGCGACCACGAGGGTGACGGCGGTATCGAGCGGTGGCTGAAGCTCGCCGAGGGCGTGGGCTTCGACCGCGACTACGTCCTGTCGACCCGCGGCATTCTCTCGGCCACGAAGTTCTCGGTCGAGGCCTATGTGCACTTCGTCACCGAGAAGACGCTCCTGGAGGCGATCGCCTCGTCGCTGACCGAGATGTTCTCGCCGACGATCATCTCGGAGCGTGTCGCCGGGATGCTGAAGAACTATGACTTCATCACCAAGGAGACGCTGGCGTATTTCGACAAGCGTCTCACCCAGGCGCCGCGGGATGCCGATTTCGCCTTGGACTACGTCAAGCAGCACGCGACCACGCCGGAGCTGCAGCGGAAGGCCATGGCGGCGCTGACGTTCAAGTGCAACGTCCTCTGGACGCAACTCGACGCCCTGTACTTCGCCTACGTTTCCCCCGGGATGGTCCCCCCGGACGCGTGGCAACCGGGCGAGGGTCTCGTGGCCGAGGCGTCTCCGGCCCGGGTGGGCGGGAACCGGAAGATGGCGGCCGGCGACCGTCCGCGGCTGCCGCGCGGCGTCCGGCTGCGCAACGACGAAACCCGCGGCAAGTGGGTTCTGCTCGCCCCCGAGCGCACCTTCGATCTCGACGACAACGCCGTCGCGGTGCTCAAGCTCGTGGACGGCGTGCGCAGCGTCGCCGACATCGCGGACGAACTCGGAAAGACGTACGCGGCCGAGCCGCGGGCCATTGAGGCCGACATCCTGGTGATGCTCGACGGCCTCGCGGAGAAACGGGTTCTTGAGCGATGAATGCGCTGACGCCGAACCGGCCCGATGCGCCGGCCCCGGTGGGTCTGCTCGCTGAGCTGACCCATCGCTGCCCGCTGCGCTGCCCCTATTGCTCGAATCCGCTGGAACTCGACCGCCGGTCGGGCGAGCTCGACACGCAGACGTGGCAGCGCGTGCTCGGGGAGGCCGCGGCCCTCGGTGTCCTGCACGTGCACCTGTCCGGCGGCGAGCCGACGGCACGCAACGACATCGTCGAGATCACCAAGACCTGCGCCGATCTCGGCCTCTACTCGAACCTGATCACCTCCGGCGTCGGCGGGGCGCTCGCGAAGCTCCAGGCGCTCTACGATGTCGGGCTCGACCACGTGCAGCTCTCGGTGCAGGGCGTCGACGCGCAGAATGCCGAGAAGATCGGCGGCCTTAAGAACGCCCAGCCGCAGAAGTTCGAGTTCGCCGCCAAGGTTGTCGAACTCGGCCTGCCCCTGACGCTGAATTCGGTCATTCACCGCGGCAACATCCACGAGGTGGCGGGCTTCATCGACCTCGCGGTGAAGATGGGCGCCAAGCGGCTCGAGGTGGCGCACACGCAGTATTACGGATGGGCCTACGTCAACCGCGCGGCGCTGATGCCCGACAAGGCGCAGGTGGACGAGTCGATCCGGATCGTCGAGGCAGCCCGGGAGCGCCTGAAGGGCCAACTCGTCATCGACCTCGTCGTGCCGGACTATTATGCGAAATATCCTAAGGCCTGCGCGGGCGGCTGGGGCCGCAAGCTGATGAACGTGACGCCCCAGGGCAAGGTCCTCCCCTGCCACGCGGCGGAGACGATCCCGGGGCTGGAATTCTGGAACGTCAACGATCACTCGCTGGGCGAGATCTGGCGCGACTCGCCCGCCTTCACCGCCTATCGCGGCACCGATTGGATGAAGGAGCCTTGTCGCTCCTGCGACCGGCGCGAGAAGGACTGGGGCGGTTGCCGCTGTCAGGCCCTGGCCCTCGCCGGGGACGCGGCCGCCACCGATCCTGCCTGCTCGCTCTCCCCGCTCCACGCCAAGGTGCGAGCCCTTGCCGCGGAGGAAGCTGCGGAAAACCCGCCGGATTACATTTATCGGACGATCGGCAGCAACGTTCGGTCGCCGCTCAAGGAGGAAGTCCACTCGTGAGAGGTCTTGTCGTAAAGGGTCTTGCTACGACGTCCGTCGCGCTCGGGCTGGCCGTGCTGCCGGCCCTCGCCGAGGATGCGTCGAAGCCCGCCATCGTGACCCAGGCCAACGCGGCCGCTGCGCCGTCCGCCGCGGATCTGCTGTTCGACCAGCCGCATATGAAGAATGCGGCGCCGGGGTCGACGCTGACCTATGATTATCTGCGCCGTTCGGGCATCGCGAAGGGGCCGTTCGGGGCGCCGCTGGAAGACACGGTCCAGCTGAAGGTCGAGCCCGGAAAGAGCGCGGAAGGCCGGGATATCAGCGTCGTGATGTTTTCCGGGCTGAACCGTGTGCCGGCCGGCCCGTTCGAGGACATGGCGGGTAACCC
>NZ_BACT01000904.1:0-1063 GCF_000333255.1 Methylobacterium sp. B1
AAGGAAGAGATCAAGTTCGGCTACACCTNGCAACGCAAGGTCGTCCTCCTGGCGATTTGGGCCCTGTCGCCTCTGCCGCTCTATTTCGACCCGAGCCTGTTCGGATTGATCTCACCGCACCAGACCACCGCGGACCTGATCCGCAACGTGGGCTGGATCTGGCTGTGGCTGGCGCTGGCCGGGCTGCTGTTCCGGATGGTGCAACTCTTCGTCCAGCGCGACGTGCAGACCGGTCTCGTCTGGGTCGCCAAGATCCTTACGGACCCGTTTCACGACATCAAGCTCTACCATAAGGCGCCGCTCGCGCTGCTGCACGGCGAACTGGTCGAGGAGCAGGAGCCGCACGAGCGCGGGGCCTAGGGCTGGATCCCGCGCCGAGCGCGCGGCTCGGCGCCCCGGATCAGTCGTGATCCGGGGCGCGCAGGCCCAGCCGGGTGCCGAGCCTGCCCAGGCGCACCGCCGCGACCTCCCGCAGGATCGACCGGCGGATCGCCTTGTCGCTGGGGGCGCCACCCTCCCACCACCCATCCGACCGCATCGCCTGCGCCGCCGCCACGAAGCGCGTCGCCACGGCGTCGAAGGCCGCGTCGTCGTAGGCGAGGCTGAAGATCAACCGGCCGGTCCCGACCCACGACAGGGCCAATCCCTCCGCGCGCAGGTAGAATTGCAGCATCCAGTTGTAGCGCGACGGCTTGGTGTACAGGACCGTCCACACCGTCGACATGTTGGCGACCCGCACCGGCAGGTCGGCGTCCGCCAGCAGGGCGTTGAGGCGCCGCGCCCGCCCGTCCCAGGTCGCGTCGAGGTCGGCATAGAGGGCAGCGACCGCTGGGGTGTCCAGCCGCTCGAGGAACGCGCCCATGGCGCCCATCACGTAGGGATGGGCATTGAAGGTCCCGCGGGCGAAGCAGATCGTGGATGCGGGTCTTGTTGCCGGCCTTGTCGAGCAGATCGAGATAGAGCTTCTCGTTCTCCTTGCTGTCGGCGGGCTTGCCCCACTCGCCCGCGGGCTTCAGCAGCGCGAGGGCGAGGCCGGCCAGGAGCGCGACCGCGGCCTGGGGCA
>NZ_BACT01000903.1:0-953 GCF_000333255.1 Methylobacterium sp. B1
CAGCGGATTTTTGCGTCCGTTAGGCCGGCAGATTAGATCTAATATCATTTTCTATGAACTGATCGGGAACGAGGCGGCGAACCTGTAATGGATGTTCGAAGCGTTCGCGGCAGTCGTCGAACTTATGAATAGCGCAGGCAGCCGATAGTTAACCGGACGGACGTGAGGCGAGCGTTGCAAGTGGGTTGCCGTTTGCGCCTTTGATTGACGCAAAATCGGCGTACGGCTGTCGGTTACATCGTCGCGCAATCCCTATTTCACAGACATCTCTCGATCCGCCAATTATTGGCAACCGTGTCCGAAACTTTGGGCCGTGCAAGACGTCCATCGGCAACGGGCAGCGCCCTAGGATGGAATTAAGCGCTACGACGCTTGGGACCCCTCGCTCGCACTTCCTTTCGATTGCGGTCCACTTACTAGATCAATGAGTGCTGCGCTATGGACCTGCAACGCATCTCGCCGCCGCTCACGCAGGCGCAGAAGCTCACCGTCGTGACGGTCGACGCGCTGAAGCTGCACCAGCGCGTCGACGAGGATGACGGCGACGCGCTGATCGGCGACCTGATCGAGGCGGCCTTCGACTACCTGTCCGGGCCCGAGGGGCTGCTGAACGGCTACTGCATCCTGGAGGAGAGCTTCGAGCTCTACGTCGACACGCTCGGCGCCCGGCTGGAGTTGCCGATCCGGCGCTTTGTGGACGGCGACCTCGTCAGCGTGGAGCGGTTCGACCTCACCACCGGCGCGTATGCGGACCTCGATGTTGGCCTCTACACCGTCGTGCGCGAGGACGACTTCGGTGTGATCGCCAGCCTGTCGGGCCGGGCGCTCGGAGAGCGGGAGCGCATGTGGTGCGGCCTGGACTGGAACGCCTGGGCGGCGCGCTGGGCCCTCGCGCCGGTCCCGCAGCCGCGGCTCTACCGGATCGGGTTCGCCGCCGGCGCAAAGTCGCCCGA
>NZ_BACT01000902.1:0-1451 GCF_000333255.1 Methylobacterium sp. B1
GGGATCCCCCCCGATGACCTTTCACNGGCGGCGGACGCGGCCCTCTATGCCGCCAAGAAGGCCCGNCCGCAATCGGGTGCGGGCCGCACCGCCGCGCGCACCCCCGACACTGGCGATGCGGGGCCTGAGCCGGCCCGCGGCTCAGAGCATGGGCAGGATCCGGGGGCGTGGCCCCCGAGGGAAATGCGCGTCGATCAGGGCGATCTCGGCCGCACCCAGATGCAGGTCCGCCGCGCTGGCATTCTCGATGGCCCGGTCCGGGCGACCGGTCTTCGGAATCGTGAAGGTGCCGGGCAGCCGGGTCAGGAAGGCGAGGGCCACGGCGTAGGGCGTCGTCCCATGGCTCTGCGCGATGCCCGCCAGGACGCGGCCGCCAGCACTGGCCGGATCGGGAAAGTCGCCGCTGCCGAAGGGCGAGTAGCCGACCATCGCGACGCCGTGCTTCTCGCACCAGGGCAGCACGGCATGCTCGATGGCCCGCTCGTTCAGATGGTAGAGGACCTGATTGCAGGCGATCCGGTCCGGCCCCGCAATGGCGAGGGCGCGGTCGAGATCCTCGACGTCGAAATTGCTGACACCCCAGGACAGGATCTTGCCCGCCCGGCGCAGATCCTCGAAGCCCGCGATCGTCTCCTCGAGCGGGTGCTGGCCCGGCCAGTGCAGCAGATAGCTGTCCAGCCGATCCGTCCGCAGGCGTCGGAGCGAAGCCTCGCAGGCCCGCGCCACGCCGCGGCGCGTCGCATTGCCAGGGACCACCTTCGAAACGAGGAAGACCTCCTCGCGGCAATCCGCGATGGCGGCGGCGACGATTGCCTCCGCGTCGCCGTACATCTCCGCGGTGTCGATATGGGTCATGCCGGCGTCGATTCCGGCCCGCAACGCGCGGATCGCATCCGTCCGGTCCGAACTGTCGATGTGCCACGTGCCCTGGCCGATGACCGGGACCGAGACGCGCATCGCGCCGAAGCTCCTGGCATACATGGCAGCGCTCCCTTTTCGCTGTCACAGGGGTTGCTGACGGCGATCCGGTCGGGATCGGGCCGCCGACGTGTCATGGGTCCGCCGTTCAACTCCCCGGCACGCCTTACTCGCGCCATCTTGGGGCGTTGAGCAATGGCTGGCGGCCTTCCGAGACGCTAAACTTTAGGCCCAGGCTCGAGGTCAGGCGGCGCGGGTATGCCGAGCCTGCGCCTCCCGCAGGGCGCCGCCGCGCCCGGCCACGCGACACCCGGTCCGTCAGTGGCCATGCTGGAGATGTGTCGATGCTGCCGGCCCATCGGATATTCTGGGGTCTGATCCTGCTGGCGGCGGCCGGCGCGGGGCTGCTCTACAACATCATCTTCGCGGCTGGCGCCTCTCCCCTCGNCGGATTCACCTACGGCCTCTGCATGGGTGCCACGGTGCTGGCTTTCGACCGCGGGCTGATCCTGGGCGGGCTGCAGACGCGGATC
>NZ_BACT01000901.1:0-2129 GCF_000333255.1 Methylobacterium sp. B1
GCGCTTCCGACCCGCATCCGACGGCGGTGTGGACGCGTGCAACATGGCGCGTTCCCTTCCCGGATCGGCCTCTGGGGGCGTTGCGCGAAGTATGCAATATGTTCACACGCACGCAATCCCGTATACGAAACTGTGATTGTGCCGGGTTTGAAAATACCGGAACAGCCGCTAGATATCTTCTGGTACACCGGTTGGAGCACGCGGATGGGCGAGTGGCGCGGTGAGAGGCGGGCGCGGGACGCGCGCATCGCGGCGGGGCGCGCCCACGCGGACGGCAAGGTCGTGCCGGCCGGGGCCGTGGTCGACCTGCTGGAGTCGATCCTGCGGCCCGGCGACCGTGTCTGTCTCGAGGGCGATAACCAGAAGCAGGCCGACTGCCTCGCCCGCGGCCTGAGCGCCTGCGATCCCGACAAGATCCACGACCTGCACATGGTCCAGTCGGGGATCGTGCTGCCCGAGCACCTCGACGTGTTCGAGACCGGGATCGCGAAGCGGCTCGACTACTCGTATTCCGGTCCGCAGGGCGTCCGCATCGCCAAGATGCTCTACGGCGGCCAGATCGAGCTCGGCGCGGTCCACACCTACCTGGAGCTGTTCGCCCGCTACTTTATCGATCTGACGCCCAACGTGGCGCTGATCGCTGGCGTCTCGGCCGACCGGAACGGCAACCTGTATACGGGGCCGAACACCGAGGACACCCCGACCGTCGTGGAGGCGACCGCCTTCAAGAACGGCGTCGTGGTCGCGCAGGTCAACGAGATCGTCGACACGGTCCCGCGGGTCGACATCCCGGGCGACCGGGTGGACTTCGTGGTCGAGGCCGACACGCCGTTCTACGTCGAGCCGCTCTTCACCCGCGATCCGGCGGCGATGACCGAGACCCAGATCCTGATCGCCATGATGGCGATCAAGGGGATCTATGCCGAGTACGGCATCCGCCGGCTGAACCACGGAATCGGTTTCGGGACCGCGGCGATTGAGCTGCTGCTGCCGACCTACGGCGAGAAGCTCGGCCTGAAAGGCAAGATCGCCACCCACTGGGCGCTCAACCCGCACCCGACCCTCATCCCGGCGATCGAATCCGGCTGGGTCAAGCAGGTCCACTGCTTCGGCTCCGAGGTCGGGATGGACCGCTACATCCGAGAGCGGCCCGACATCTTCTTCACCGGCGCGGACGGAAGTCTGCGCTCGAACCGGGCCTTCTGTCAGACCGCCGGTCTCTACGCCTGCGACATGTTCATCGGGGCGACGCTCCAGATCGACCTGATGGGCCATTCCTCGACCGTCACGCAGTCCCGGGTGGCGGGTTTCGGGGGCGCCCCCAACATGGGCTCGGACCCGCATGGCCGGCGCCATCCCTCCGATGCCTGGATGAAGGCCGGCCGTGAGGGCCAGATCGTCGGCGACCCGGCGCTGATGCGCGGGCGCAAGCTCGTGGTGCAGCTGGTGGAGACCTTCGGCGACAAGCTGGTCCCGACCTTCGTGGAGAAGCTCGACGCCCTCGAACTGGCGAAGAAAATCGGCCTCGAACTGGCGCCGGTCATGATCTACGCCGACGACGTGACCCACATCGTCACCGAGGAGGGTATCGCGAACCTCCTGCTCTGCCGGGACGCGGACGAGCGCGAGCAGGCGATCCGGGGCGTCGCCGGCTACACCGAGGTCGGTCGCGGCCGGGACCGGGCGAAGGTGGAGGCGCTGCGCGCCCGGGGTGTCATCCGTCGCCCCGAGGATCTCGGCATCGAGCCCCTGGACGCCGACCGGGCGCTGCTCGCAGCGAAGTCGATCAAGGATCTCGTGCATTGGTCCGGCGGGCTCTACGAGCCGCCGGCCCGGTTCCGGAACTGGTGAGCGGCGCGCGATGAAGGGTCCTCTGGCAAGGAGCCGGCCATGGAATCTCTGACCTTCCGCCACACCACGAAGAAGCCGCTGCCCGGCTCGGTGCCGAGCGCGATCACCGGCGTCGTGGCGTCCGGCAACCTGGAGATTCTGCTGGAGCGCGTCCTGCCGCCGGATGCCTGCGAGGTGGCCGTCGAGACCCGATCGCCGGCTACGGCGACGTCTGGGAGGCGGTGGTGGCCGATTTCGTCGCCCGGGCGCAGCCGGGGGCCTGCGCATCAGCATCAACG
>NZ_BACT01000900.1:0-5741 GCF_000333255.1 Methylobacterium sp. B1
CCCCAGCCCGCATGATCGAAGGCCGAAGCGCCGACTTTATCCACTCCGTCAGATCTGATATGTATTATAGAGCTGACGCAGGCCGGCCTCGTGCGTCCAAGCATGCTGTGGAGATATGTTTATGTCAAAATAAACCGATTCATAAGGCAAGTGATCAAAAAATCTGAATCTTTTTGCTGTGAAAGTACATCTAAATGTGTAAATAAACTCCCTTATAAAATCAATATACAAAAGAATTGGAATATACCATTTGTACGTTATTCGAATGATTGTGATCTTGTTTGCCTCTGCATGAGGCCGGGGGGCAGTACTTTCGATTCCGGTGATGCGTCCTTGCATCACCGGCGGCCTGTCCGGGCGCCGGTGCCCTTGTTCCGTGTCGCCGCGCCGATCGCCGCTGACGCCCGGCGGGGATCGCGCCGTTCCGCCACGAAGCCCGTCAGGCGCGTTACGCGCAGTCCGCCATTCCGGAGAGCGCGACAGGTTCGCCCGTTCCCGCATCCGCTGGACGAGGCCGAGCCCCGTCTCGGGCTGGACGCACGCGGCGGATTCGATTCCGGGAACCATCCCGGCGGTCGGTGCCTTCCTGGGCGGGATTTCGGGCGGACCTGTGCCGGCCGCGACCCTTTGGGACATGCCCGCCCCCTCCCCCGGTGGCGAGAGAGGATATTTTCTTTGCGTTCAGCGATCATCACCGCCGCCCTGCTGGCGGCCCTCGGCGGCGTCGTCGCGATCCCGGCCTCCGCCGCGCCGATCGGCCCCGGCACCGGCGTTTCGGCGCCCGCCGATATCGTTTCGACCGTCCAGATGGATCGGATGGAGCGGCGCATGATGCGGCGTGACATGGAGCGCCGGATGATGCGGCACCGGATGGAGCGGCACATGATGCGCCGCGAGATGCGTCACCGCATGATGCGTCGCGAGATGATGCACCGCATGTAAAGGCGATCCGCGTCGGGTCCGGCGGAAGGCCGGGTTCGACGCGCAGGCTTCGGGAGCTTGCCGCGGCAGGCTCCCGACAGAGGGGGGCGTGGACCGGCGCCCGACCCCGGACGTCCCCGTGCGGGACGCCGAGCATGTCCGCGGCGGACCGGTCCGCGGAGCCCCTGCCCCCGCCGACGTCGATAGTCCGGGATCCGGAGCCGGCCCGCGATGCCGCGCCCGGCAGGATCCGGATTCTTGCCCGATCCGCAGGCCCGGCGGTCCTCCCGGACAGCGCCGCGCGCCGCTACGTCCGGGACGATCGAACCATCCGTGGCGCTGTGCGTTTCAAGGCACCGAAAGGGAGATTGGTACAATGAAGGCGTTTCTGGCAGCGGCCGCGGTGAGCCTCGGAATCTTGGGCGTCGTCGGCCCGGTCTCGGCACAGCCGCGCCCCGATTACGACGATTACGGCGGTCGCGGTTACCGTGATCGCGGCGACTACGATTACCGCGACCGCGACCGCGGCTACCGCGATCGGGACGATTATCGGGGACGCGCCAATTACGGGTTCGACGAGCGGGAATACCTGCGCTGCAATCCGGATGTCCGCCGCGCCGTGGCCAACGGCCAGATGGAATCGGGCGCCGCCCATTACCGGGTGTTCGGGCGTCGCGAGGGCCGCCGTCTGAGTTGCTGACCGGATCGCGGGACCCCGCTCGACCGGGCGCGCCTATCGGGCGCGGGCCCGGTCGTGCAACAGGTTGATGATCAGCGCCGTCCAGCCGGTCTGATGCGCGGCGCCGAGCCCCCTGCCGGTGTCGCCATCGAAGAATTCGTGAAACAGCAGCGGCTCCTCGGCGCCGGGCGCCGGGGCGATCGGCTGCCGGGGCCCGAGGGCGGGCCGCCGCCNNGTCTCGTCCCTGGCGAACAGGGCGATCAGCCGGTCCTCGAGGGCGTCCGCGATGGCGCTGAGCGTCAGCATCGCGCCCGAGCCCGTCGGATACTCCACCCGGAAGTCGTCGCCGTAATAGGTATGGAAGCGCCGTAGCGCCTCGACGATCAGGAAGTTCATCGGCATCCAGACAGGCCCGCGCCAGTTCGAATTGCCGCCGAACATGTTCGAGGTGGAATCAGCCGGGTCGTACCGGACCGTGAAGGAGGCGCCCAGCTCGTTGAGCACGTAGGGCGCGTCGCGGTGGACCTTCGACAGCGAGCGTATGCCGTAGGGCGAGAGAAACTCGGCCTCGTCGAGCATGCGGCGCAGCAGGGCCTTCATCCGGTGCCCGCGCAGCAGCGACAGCAGCTTGCGGTCCTTCACGCCGCCCTCGGTCCAGCGGGAGACCAGCTGGGCGAGATGGGGCCGGTTCTCCAGAACCCAGTTCAGGCGCCGGGCGAAGTCCGGCAGCCGGTGGAGCACGGAGGGCTCGATCACCTCCACGGCGAAGAGCGGGACCAGCCCGACCATGGAGCGGACCCGCAGCGGCAGCATCCCGCCGCCGGGGATGTCGACCTCGTCGTAGTAGAATTCGTCGGCCTCGTCCCACAGGCCGAAGCCGTCGCCGCCGCCTTCGCCGCCCATGTCGGTCATGGCCTCGGCGATGAGCAGGAAGTGCTCAAAAAACTTGGACGCGGTGCTCTCGTAGACGTCGTTGTGGAGGGCAAGCTCCAGGGCGATGCGCATCATGTTGAGCGCGTACATCGCCATCCAGGCGGTGCCGTCGGCTTGGTGCACCACCCCGAAGCCCGGGGGCGGGCGCGAGCGGTCGAACACGCCGACATTGTCGAGCCCCAGGAAGCCCCCCTGGAACACGTTGCGGCCCTGCGCGTCCTTGCGGTTCACCCACCAGGAGAAGTTGATCAGGAGCTTGTGGAACACGCCTTCCAGGAAGGCGAGGTCGCCGCGCCCGCCCCGCCGGTCTCGGTCGATCTCGAACACCCGGTAGGTGGCCCAGGCATGGACCGGCGGGTTGGCGTCGCCGAACTCCCACTCGTAGGCCGGGAGCTGGCCGTTCGGGTGCATGTACCATTCGCGGGTGAGCAGCAGGAGCTGCTTCTTGGCGAAGTCCGGGTCCAGCAGGGCGAGCGGCAGGCAGTGGAAGGCGAGGTCCCAGGCGGCGAACCAGGGATATTCCCAGGTGTCGGGCATCGACAGCACGTCGGCCGCCGCGAAGTGGCGCCACTGGCCGTTGCGGCCGCCCGCGCGCCCCCGCGGCGGCGGCGGCTGGAGCGGGTCGCCCTCCAGCCAGCGCCGCACGTCGTAGCTGTAGAGCTGCTTCGACCAGATCAGGCCGGCGGCGGCCTGGCGGAAGATGGCGCGGGAATCCGGGCTCGCGATGCCGTCCTGCAATTCCTCGTAGAACGCGTCCGCCTCGGCCACCCGGCGGCGGACCAGCGACCCGTCGTCGACCACCCGGGGGCGCGTGCCCGCCGACAGCCGCAGGCGGATCCGGGCGGTTTCCCCGGGCGCCAGCCGCAGCGCGTAGTGGAGGCCGAGCTTGGTGCCCGTGTCCCGGCGCACCGAAGCGGGATCGCCGCCGACGATCGCCGCGTGGAGCCCGTCCTTGAACGGCCCGGCGGCGTCCGGCTGCCCGCCGTGCCGCCGCAGGTTGGTGTCGTTCTCGCAGAACAGGAGGTCCGGCATCCCGTCGAAGGCGAGCCGGTACGGCCCGAGCCGGTCATGCGTGCAGATCACGCCCCCGTCGGGGGCGCAGGCGATCCGCGGGCGCGCCTGCCCGGCCTGCCAGGACCACGTGTTGCGGAACCAGAGCTGCGGGACGAGGTGGAGGTCGGCGGCCTCGGGCCCCCGGTTCAGCGCGGTGATCACCGCGTGGATGTCGTCGGCGTCGGCCTTGGCGTATTCCACCGTGACGTCGAAGAACCGGTTCCCGTCGAAGAGGCCCGTCTCCTCGATCTCGTATTCGGGCTGCTCCCGCCCGCGCCGCATGTTCTCGCCGACGATGTCCTCGTACGGGAAGGCCGCCTGCGGATAGCGGTAGAGCATCTTCAGGTAGGCGTGGCTCGGGACCGCGTCGAGGTAGTGGTAGACCTCCTTCACGTCCTCGCCGTGGTTGCCCTCCTGGTTGGTCAGGCCGAACAGCCGCTCCTTGAGGATGCGGTCGCGCCCGTTCCAGAGGGCAAGGGCCAGGCAGAGGCTGCCGCGCTCGTCGCAGATCCCCGCCAGCCCGTCCTCGCCCCAGCGATAGGCGCGCGAGCGGGCGTCCTCGTGCGTCAGGGCGGCCCAGGCGTTGCCGCAGGGGCTGTAATCCTCCCGCACGGTCCCCCATTGCCGCTCGCTGAGATAAGGCCCCCAGAGCGACCACGCCCGGTCGCCCCGGCCCTGCTCGGCGATCCGGCGGCGCTCGGCCCAGCCCACCGACGCGTCCCGGGAGTCGTCACGATCCTCGGCACGATCCTCGTCCACGCGCGGCCCCATCAGCCGCGTCCCGGACGCGGTCTCGGACGGCGGGGGACGGGGGCGCGGCGGGGATGGGAGGCGGCCATCGGTCACGACGGTTTGCTGCGGATGCGCCGGCCCGATGCATCATTGACGCCATCCCGACCCGGCCGCCCGCACGGCCACCGCACGGCTCCGTGAGGGCCCGTCCGCCGGCCCCGCGGCGGGCCCGGCCCGGGACCATCCGGGCCCGCCCCGGAAAACTTGACCCTGCGCAAGGTGAGCGACAGGATCGGTCTGGATGATCTGCGACTCGACGCGCGGCGATGCACGTTGATCTGTCCGAACTCAGCGTTCGTCGGCGATCTGACCGGCCGCATCTGGGGGAACGATGACGCAATTACTGAGGGCCGGCCTGGCCGGGCTGCTGTTCATGACCGCGGCGCAGGGGCAGGAGGGCGGCGCGCCGGTGAAGATCGGCGTCGCCGCGCCCATGACCGGGCCGAACGCGGCCTTCGGCGCCCAGATCCGGAACGGCGTGAGCCAGGCGGTCGAAGACCTCAACAAGGCGGGCACGCTGAAGGGGAGGACGCTGACGGTCACGGTCGGCGACGACGCCTCCGACCCGAAGCAGGGCGTCTCGGTGGCCAACAAGTTCGCCAGCGACGGCGTGAAGATGGTCGTCGGCGACTACAATTCCGGCGTCACGATCCCGGCCTCCGACGTCTACCTCGACGCCGGCATCATCCAGATCACCCCGGCCTCCACGAGCGTGAAGTTCACCGAGCGCGGGATGTGGAACACGTTCCGCACCTGCAGCCGCGACGACCAGCAGGGCGCGGTGGCGGGCAGCTATCTGGCCGCGCACTTCCCGGGCCAGAAGATCGCCTTCGTCCACGACAAGACGCCCTACGGCAAGGGGCTGGCCGACGAGACGCTGAAGGCGTTCCGGGCCAAGGGCGGCAAGGAGGTGCTGTACGAGGGCATCAACCCGGGCGAGAAGGACTACGCGGCCCTCGTCTCCAAGATGAAGTCGGCCAATGTCGACGTCGTCTATTTCGGCGGCGTGCACACCGAGGCCGGGCTGATCATCCGGCAGATGCGCGATCAGGGCCTCGCCGCCCGCATGATGAGCGGCGACGCCATCCCCGACAAGGAATTCGTCCAGATCGCCGGCCCGGGCGCGGCCGGGACCCTGATGACCTTCGCGCCGGACGCCCGCAAGAACCCGAACGCCAAGGGCGTGGTGGCGGCCTTCAACGCCCGGGGCATCGATCCCGAGGCCTACACGCTCTACGCCTACGCGGCCGTGCAGGTCCTGGCCAAGGCCATGGCCGAGACGGGCTCCAGCGACGGGAAGGCGCTCGCCGACTGGCTGCACCAGGGCAAGCCGGTGGACACGGTGGTCGGGCCGATCGCCTAC
>NZ_BACT01000899.1:0-2272 GCF_000333255.1 Methylobacterium sp. B1
TTCAAGCGCCTGCGCGGCCTCGATTTCGTCACCGACCTGCCCAAGACGATCTCGGGCAAGATCCGGCGGGTGCAACTGCGCCGCCTGGAGCACGAGGGTATCACCGAGGATCCGCACCGGGGCCGGGCCTACACGCAGGCGGACTTCCCGGAACTGAAGGGTGAGGCGGAGCGCAAGCTCGACCAGACCGCGGGCTGACCGCGTCCACGCCGTCGTCGCACGCCAGCGAAGCGATCCGGGGCAGCGCGACGCCGGCCGATGGGGCGCCAGGGAATTGCCGGGCTCCGCTCGCAACGACGATGGCGCCCCGCCAAGACTGCATGTTGGCGGGTGACAAACCCTCAAGGTTTCCGTTTCCCCAAACCGAAGCCCGCGATTTACAAGGCTTCTCAAGTCTCCCGTCGACGCTGCCGCATGTCAGCCGGCCCGCGCCGGCCGATCGATAAAATTGCGCGCATCCGCTTCAGCGGCGCGGAGGCTCTGCGGCGCAATCCTGTTCTCAACAACGGGGACGGGTTCGATGGGCGCGGGGCTTCTCAAGACGGTTCGGGGGATGCTGGTCGGAGCAGCGACGCTGCTCGGCCTCGCCGCCACGGCCCAGGCGCAGACGCTTGCGAGCCTGCCGACGGAAGACAATGCCCGGGTGCTGGGCGACGCCAAGCCGATCGCGGCCTGGGTGACCTTCTGCCAGAACTACGCGGCCGAATGCGCGCTCGACCGGGGCGAACCGGCCCGGATCAGCCTGACGCCCGCGACCTGGGCGACGATCGTGTCGGTGAACCGGCGGGTCAACAAGGCGGTCGAGCCGATGACCGATCAGGACCACCTGCACGTGGCCGACCGGTGGGATCTGGCCGAGGACGGCATCGGCGACTGCGAGGACTTCCAGCTGCTCAAGCGCCATCTGCTGGCCCAGGCCGGCCTGCCGCGGCGGGCGATGCGCATGACCGTGGTGATCGACGAGAAGGGCGAGGGCCACGCGGTGCTCACCCTGATCACCGACCGGGGCGACCTGGTGCTCGACAACAAGACCAACGCGATCCTGCCCTGGCACAAGACCGGCTACGTGTTCATCAAGCGCGAGAGCCAGGACGCCGTCGCCTGGGTCTCGCTCGGCGGCGTCACCTCCCCGGTCACCACCGCCAACCGCTGATCAAGGCCCACCTCCGGCAGTGGAACCCGCGCCGCGGGCACCACATCTTAACGGAGTGATAACCCTGCGCCGCCACTCTATCGGGTGACGGAGTGCCTGAACGATGCCGCGAGCCCGCCACGTGATGCCGGCCCCGCTCCTCGCGATGGTCCTCGTCGCCGCGGCCTGCGGCACCGCGCGGGCCGCGAGCGAGACAGAGCTCCGCCACGCTGCGTGGCGCGACTGCGTCAGCCGCAACTTCGGGATTCAAGCCGCGCTGACGGACCGGGATCTGGCTGTCGACGCTGCCTTCCGCGCCTGCCGCAGCGCCGAGGACGCCTATCTCGCGACGCTCGCAGACTCGCCGCTCCTCGACGGCGACGACGTCATTCGCGCCCGGCCGCTCGTCGCCGGCCGGATCCGGGCCTGGCTGGTGGGCGATCGCGGCTGACGCGGCGGACCCGCGGAACCCCGCGCGCGAAAGTCCGCAGGCACGGCATCGGCGATCCGCCGCTCGGCGATGCGCGATCGTCAGGAAGAGACGCCGCCCGCCTACGCCTTCAGACGGGCCTTGATCCGCCGGGTGAGCCCGTCGCGGACCTCACGATAGGCCTCGAGACGCTGCTCCCGGGACGCGTCCTGCACCAGCGTGGGATCCGGGGTCGGCCAGTATTCGACATCGGCCGCGAGCGTGTGCGTCAGGGCCAGCGCCCGGTGATGGGCCTCCGGCGCCAGGGTGATGATCAGGTCGAAGTTCAGCCCCTCCCAATCCTCCAACTCCTCGATGGTGCGGGGGCGGTGTCGGCTGGCATCGATCCCGATCTCGTCGAGGGCCGCGATCATGAACGGATCGGTGGGCTCGCCGGACCGGACTCCGGCCGACTGCACATAGGTGGACTTGCCGAAATAGGCGCGCGCGATCGCTTCCGCCGCGACGGAGCGCACGGCGTTGTAATTGCACATGAACAGGACGGACTGCACCCGCCGCTTCTTCGGAGAGGCGTCGGGAGGAGGCTCTGGAACGGGCTCAGCCATCGCCGGTCGGCGCGGAGGGCGCCCTAGCCCTTCCAGTGCAGCGCGAAGATCAGGGTGAACAGGCGGCGGGCCGTGTCGTGGTCGAGGTCGACCTGCCGTCGAGCC
>NZ_BACT01000898.1:0-3581 GCF_000333255.1 Methylobacterium sp. B1
GTGACCCCGTCCTCGACGGCATCGGAATGGTCGGCGGTGGTGACGATGACCGGGACCGGATCGGCGTGCACGGCCCGGAGGTAGTTGGCCACGTCGAGGCCGCAGGCGCCGTCGTCGAGATGGTAGTCGAGCACCAGGATGTCCGGCCGCGGGGCGCCGGCCTCTACGGCGGCCCGCACCCCCGCGAGGTCGCGGAAGGTCGAGACCCGGGCATCCCAGTTCTGGAGGAGGCGGGCGAGGGCGTCGGACGTCGAGGGGTCGTTCTCCACGACGAGCACGTGCGCGCCCGAGAGCCGGGTCGCCACCGGAGCGGGCGGGGCGACGGCCGCCGGGATCGTGCTCACGGGCAGCGTCAGGGCGACTCGGGTGCCGTGGCCGATCCGGGAGCGCAGCCGCAGGGGGTGGTCGAGGGCCTGGGCCATACGGCGGACGATCGACAGGCCGAGGCCGAGGCCCGGCTCCTCGCCGCTGCCGGTCCGGGCGCCGCCGCGGAAGAACTCGTCGAAGACGAGGTCGCATTCCTCCGCGGCGATGCCGCAGCCGGTATCGGTCACCTCGATCCGGATGCCGCCGGACCGCCGACGGGCCGCGAGAACGATCCCGCCGACGCTTGTGTACCGGACCGCGTTGGAGACGAGGTTCTGGAGGATGCGCTGCAGGAGCATCACGTCGCTGGTGACGGTGACGTCGGGGCAGCGCAGCGACAGCCGCAGGCCCTTGCGCTCCGCGAACGGCTTGAAGCTCTCGGCCAGCTCCGCCAGCAGGTCGGGCAGGAACACCGGCTGGATCTGCGGCCGCACGATCCCGGCATCGAGCTTCGAGATGTCGAGCAGCGTCTTGATCAGATCCTCGATGGTCTGCAGGCCGCGATCCACCTGGCCCGCGATGATGCGCGCCTCCGGCGGCACGTCGAGATCGGCCAGCGCCGAAATCGACAGGCGGGCGGCGTTGACCGGCTGGAGCAGGTCGTGGCTCGCCGCGGCCAGGAACCGGGTCTTGGAGCGGTTGGCGGTCTCGGCCTCCTCCTTGGCGGCGGCCAGCGCCTCGTTGGAGCGCTCCAACCGGTGCATCAGCCCGGTCAGCTCCTCGGTGCGGGTGCGGACCCGGCCCTCCAGCATGATCGCGGTCTGGAACAGCGAATAGGCGCTGCCCCGCTGATCCATGGAGCGCTCGACATGGGACATCAGCGCGGCGTTGATGCGCTCGAGCTTCTCGATCCGCCGGTGCAGCGACGCGTCGGTCTCGAGACCGTTCGGATGCAGGGTCACGACGCGACGGGGGTGGCTTCCGCCCTCGGGGCACTGCCGGCGAGGGTCTTGCCGATGGCGATGCCCGTGAAGGTCTGGTTCAGGTGCATCGCCCTGTACTGCTCGCCGAAGGTCTCGAAGCCGACGACGTTGTAGCGGCGATAGAGGTCGGCAATGCCGTGGCGCACCTGCCGGCTCTCGGCGTCGAGCCGTCGCAGCACGCATTCGAAGCCGATGATCAGGTCGACGCCGCCGAGCACCGCGTCGAGGCGCGCCAGCTCGGCCCGCGTCGAGGCGACGATATCGCGCGGTTCGGCGAGGGTCAGCACAACGCCCTCGTCCACCGCACAGAAGAAGCTGAGCGACCCGTCCTCGTTCATGCGCCGGATCGAGCGGCAGAAATACTCGCCGCCGACCTTCACAGCCAGCGGGTAGGCGGCGAAGCTCATCGGCGACAAGCCCTCGGGGTCGAGGCCGATCGCCATCGCGTATTCCCGGGCTGCCGGCTCGGCGTTCAGCTCGTGCACGGTCCGGCGCTCGCCATCGGAGGCCGTCACCACGAACTTGGTCTGGGTCGGCTCGAAATTGTCGCTCTTGAAGATCTCCACCGAGAAGTCGGTCTCCACGAGGACCAGGACCGCCGCCTTCCGGTGGATCTTCCCGCCGTGGAGCAGGACGGCGTCGCGGAAGCGCAGGTCGTCGCCGGCCGAGCCGCCGACGATCGGGATGCCGTCGAGTGCCCAGGCGATGGCCGAGACGACCGTCTCCTCGGCGTTGGCGAGCCCGTCGATCAGCGACAGGGCGAAGCGGTGGCCGGACGCGGCCATGTCGACCTCGCGGCACCGGTCCAGTGGGTCGAGGGTCCGGCGCAGCGCCCGGACCGCGGAGGCCGTACGCTCCACGTCGAGGTGGTCGATGGCGTCGAGGACCGTCGAGACGATGCGGAAGCGCTCCGCCGGGAACGCGATGGCCACGAGGCCGCGGTCGAGGCCTCCGGCCGGGGCGATGCCTCCCGACATCGAGCAGCCCGCCACCGGCACGCCGGGGAACCAAGTTTCGCTCGATATCGGCTGCGGCGCGGGGGCCACGACCCTGGAGGCCGCCCGCAGGGTCGGGCCCGGCGGCGGCGTCACGGGGGCCGACATCTCGGCGCCGCTGCTCGCCGTGGCGCGGGACCGCGCCGCCGCGGAGGTTGCACGCACCGCCCCGATCCGGTTCGTGGAGGCGGATGTCGGGACGGCGGATCTCGGTCCTTTCGACGGGATCCTGTCGCGCTTCGGCGTGATGTTCTTCCCGGATTCCGCCGGCGCTTTCGCCAACATTCGCCGGATGCTCAAGCCGGGCGGCCGGCTGACCTTCCTGTGCTGGCGGACCTTGCCCGAGAATCACTGGGTGAGCGTGCCGCGCGAGGCGGTGCTGCCGCTCCTGCCGGAGCCCCCGCCTCCGCCGCAGCCCGACACGCCGGGACCCTTCCGCTTCGCCGACCCCGACCCGCTGGTCGCGCTCCTGCGCGCCGCCGGGTTCGCCGGCGTGACCTGCGACGCGCTCGACCGGGACATCGTCGTCGGTCAGGGCGAGACCGACACGGCGGCGACCGCGGCGGCCACCCACGTCTCCCTGAACCTCGGCCCCAGCTCCCACCTCGTCCGCGAGGCCGCACCGGATCTCCGGGCGCGGGCCGAGGCGGCCGTGGCGGCGGCCCTCGCGCGGCACGCGGCGGGCGGCGCCGTGCGCCTGCGCGCCGCCTGCTGGCTCGTTCAGGCGGGCTGAGCCGGCATCCCGCGCCGCCGGGCGGGCGGCGCGTTCTCTCAGAGTCCCAGGGCGCCGCCGTCCGAGCGCGGGTCGTGGGTCGCCTCGATCCGACCGTTCCGGGGATGGCGGACCAGCATGCCCGCGTGCCCGAGCGAGTCGATGTAGGGTCCGCCCAGTTCCTCGATCTCGTGGCCGAGTCGGCCGAGGGCCGCGATGCAGGCCGGATCGAACCGGTCCTCCACCTTCACGCTGAGCGAGGGCGCCCCCCAGGTGCGCCCGTAGAGCAGGCGCGGCGCGTCGACGGCATCGGCCACCGACATCCCGTAATCGGCGTAGCGGGTGAAGATCTGGGCCTGGAACTGCGGCTGCCCGTCGCCGCCCATGCTGCCGTAGCTCATCACACGGCCGTCGTCGACGGCGGCGAGCGCCGGGATCAGCGTGTGGAAGGGGCGCCGCCCCGGCTCCAGGGGATTCACGGCCTTCGGGTCGAGGGAGAACGACATGCCCCGGTTCTGCCAGCAGATGCCGGTGGCGGGCAGCACCGTGCCGGAGCCGTACTCCCAGTAGACCGACTGGATGTAG
>NZ_BACT01000897.1:0-8903 GCF_000333255.1 Methylobacterium sp. B1
CGTAGAAGTTGCGCTCCGGCGAGCCGGGGGGCGCCTCGCGGGCGGCCTGGAACCAGGGGTGCTGGTCGCTCGTGTGGTTGATCACGAGTTCGGTGATGACCCGCAGGCCCCGGGCGTGCGCCGCCTCCACGAAGGCCTTGAAGGCCTCCATGGTCCCGTAGGACGGGTTGATGTCCCGGTAATCGGCGATGTCGTAGCCGTCGTCGCGGAGCGGCGAGGGATAGAACGGCATCAGCCAGATCGCCGTGACGCCGAGATCGCGGACGTAGTCGAGGCGCTGGGTCAGGCCCTCGAAGTCGCCGATCCCGTCGTTGTTCGAGTCGAAGAACGACTTGACGTGGATCTGGTAGATGATGGCGTCACGGTACCATTGCGGGTCGCTGCGATCGATCATCGCGTCGCTGCCTCATCGGTCGAATCTGACGGGACCGGCGGTGGGAACCGGCCGGGAGCGGGCGGACGACCGCCGCGCGGGTGCAATGGTCGGCGACGGGAAGGCCCGCCGCCGGGGTCAGGTGCCACGGTCAGGTGCCACGGGTGGCCTCAGCCCGCAACCCGCCGCGGCGCCCGCAGGCGCCAGATGACGCAGGATCGCTCGGCCGGATCGAGGGCGATGCGGTGGGACTTGCCGCGCAACTCGAACGTGTAGCCCTGGAGCAGGTCCTCGACCTCGACGGCGCCGTCGTCGGGCAGGCCGAACAGCCAGAGCGGCACCTCGTAGGTGCATTCCTGGCGGTTCTTCGGGTCGAGGTTGACCATGGTGAAGATGCAGTTGTCGCGCTCCGGCGTCGCCTTGGCGTAGGCGATGATCTGGTCGTTGAAGGCCCCGGTGAAGACGACGTTGCGGAAATCCCAGAGGGCGGGGTTCTCGCGCCGGATCGTGTTCAGCTTGACGATGTGCTCGCGGATGTTGCCCGGCCGGTCGTAGTCCCAGGCCTTCAGCTCGTACTTTTCCGAGTTCAGGTACTCCTCCTTGCCCGGATACGGCGCGGCTTCGCACAGCTCGAAGCCGTTGTAGATGCCGTAGACCGACGACAGGGTCGCGGCCAGGGTTCCGCGGATGACGAAGCCGGCGCGTCCGCTGGTCTGAAGGAAGTAGGGATTGATGTCGGGCGTATTCGCAAAGAAATTCGGGCGGTAGTACTCGCCCATCTCGCCGGCCAGCTCCAGGGCGTAGTCGGTCAGCTCCTGCTTGGTGTTGCGCCACGTGAAGTAGGTGTAGCTCTGCTGGTAGCCGGCCTTGGCGAGCTTCTTCATCATCTTCGGCCGGGTGAAGGCCTCGGCGAGGAAGATCGCGTCCGGATAGCGCCCGTTGACCTCGCCGATCACCCATTCCCAGAACGGGATCGGCTTGGTGTGGGGGTTGTCGACCCGGAAGATGCGCACGCCCCGGGCGCACCAGCCGAGCAGGATGTCGCGCAGCTCGATCCACAGCCCGGGCAGGGCGCCGCCGTAGAAGTGGACGTTCGAGATGTCCTCGTACTTCTTCGGGGGGTTCTCGGCGAATTTTAGCGTGCCGTCGGGGCGCCACTCGAACCATTCCGGATGGTTCTTGATCCAGGGATGGTCGGGCGAGCACTGGATCGCGAAGTCGAGGGCGATCTCCATCCCGTAGGCGTGGCTCGCCGCGACCAGACGCTCGAAATCCTGAAGGGTGCCGAGGTCGGGATGCACGGCCTCGTGGCCGCCCTCCGCCGCGCCCACCGCGTAGACCGAGCCGACATCGCCGGGCTCGGCCGTGAGGGTGTTGTTCTTCCCCTTGCGGTTGGTCCGGCCCACGGGGTGGATCGGCGTGAAGTAGAGGACGTCGAAGCCGAGCTCGCGGATCTCGGGCAGGCGCCGGATGACGTCGTCGAAGGTGCCGTGGCGGTTCACGTCCATCGACTGGGAGCGCGGGAAGATCTCGTACCAGGCGGAGAACCGGGCCGCGAGGCGGTCGGCGATCACCGGCAGGGTCACGGGATAGCGGGTGAGGTTCACCCGCTCGGCGTTCCGGCGCACGAGACGCGACGCCTCGGGGTCGAGGATCCGGTCGAGCTGGACGGCCGAGCCGGTCTCCTCGGCGGCGAGCGCCGCCACGAGCGCGGCGAGGCGCTCGGCGTCGCGGCCGCCGCGGGTCCGGGCGAGCGACGCCGCGGTCCCGACCAGGGCCACGCCCTCGATCGTCTCCAGGCGGACATCGACGCCAGCGGCGCGCTTCTTCAGGGTGTCGCGCACCCAGGACGAGAAGGCGTCGCGCCACGCGATCAGGGTGAACTCGTAGCGGGCGTTGCGCTCCAGGGGGAAGTGTCCGGCCCAGCGGTCGTTGTCGACGAAGACCATCGGGTCCTCGCGCCACGCGTCGCTGCCGGCGACCCGCGACAGGATCGCGGCGTCGATGATCTCGTGGCCGTCGGAGAAGATGTCGGCCTCGACCCGCAGGGACTCGCCGACGATCCGCTTCACCGGCGAGCGGCCGCCGTCGAGCTCAGGGCTGACCGCCTCGATCACCACCCGCCCCTCCCCGTCCGGGGTGCCGCGCTCGGGGAGCCGGGCGACCTCCTGGGCGCTGGCCGCCAGGATGCGCAGCTCGCCCGGCATCAGGTCGATGGCGCTGCCGGGATGGAACGCGATCGGCTCGGCCTCCGGGGTCCGGTCGACGAAGGTGCCGAGCATGCCGCCGGTGCGGGCGATGAGCGACCCGGCCTCGACCGGCACCGGCTTGTCGGTCGGGTTGTAGAGCACGATCAGCCCGTGCCGGGCTGAGGCCGGGTGGCCGGTGTCGAAGCGGGCGAGCGCCACGCAGTCGCTGTCGGGGGACGAGATCCGGATCTGCGCGCCCTCGACATTGGCGGCGGGCAGCTCCGCCCGCAGGGCGTTGACCGCCCGGATGAAGCCGGAGATGTCGATGCCGGTCTCGTGCTCGCGGTCGCCCGGGGTGGTCTCGACCACGTGCAGCGCCCGGCGGTAGCCCCATTCGTAGCCGATCGGCATCAGCACGCCGGCCGAGAAGAAGGCGGCCAGCGCGTAGCGGGTGCGCAGATGGGCCGCCACCGCCTCAGGGCCGCCGCCGATCCCGGCGGCGAGCCGCGTCATGTCGTGGTTCTCCGGGAAGGCGATGGAGGGCGCCAGCACCCGCAGGCGCTCGTACTGCTCCAGGGCCCAGGGCTTCTTCAGGTCCCACCACGCGAAGGAGTTGAACAGGTAGTCGAAGCCGGCGCCCGCCGTGGCCCGGGCCTCCTCGAAGGTGCAGCCCAGGGTCTCGGCGGCGAAGAGACAGGCGGGATCGCGCCCCTTGGCCTCCCCGATCAGGACGCGCCAGGTCTCCGGCGGCACCTTGTAGGCCGCATCACAGCGGAAGCCCGCCACGCCGAGGTCCTGGAGCCGGGCCACGTAGGCGCCCCAGATCCGGGTCAGCTCATCCCGGGCAGCCGGCGTGTGGTAGTCGAGTTCGGCTAGGTCGCCCCAGACGGTGCGGATCGACGGATCGTCCGGATCCACCGCCGCCGGGTGCATGATCGAGCCGTCGGGCTCCTTCATGAACAGGTCGGGCCGCTCCGTGGCGAGGCGGGCGTTGTCGGCGGTGTGGTTGATCACGAGGTCGGTCATCACCGACAGGCCGAGGGCCTGCGCGGCCGCGCAGAAGCGCTGGATCTGCGCGTCGTCCGGCGTGCCGTCCGGGTCGCGGAACCGCTCGTCGAGCCGCTCGGGATCGGCCACCGCGTAGAGGCTCCGGGAGCCGCCGGTCTGGTGGAACGGGTTCAGGTAGATCCAGTCGAAGCCGAGCGCGGCGATCCGCGGCAGCTCGGCGGTCCAGTCCGCGACGCGCCCGACCAGGAGCGGGAACAGGTTGTAGATCCGCGGCCCCTCGGCCCGGGGCGCCAGCGCGGCCGGCAGGACGGCCTCGGCCCCGGTCGTCGCAGCGGCTTTGGTCGGTGCGTTCATGCTGGCTTCTGGCTCCCGTTCCTGTGTCGTAACGCCCGAACCGCCCGGGCGTGCCTTCGCGTGGGACGGCGGGGATTGTCAGGTCCGCGCCGTCCCCCTCTCAGCAGATTCGCATGACAGGACCGCGAGGGACCTGCCGACATGGTCTTCGTGGCAGGGACGGACCCGCGCACGCTCCCTCCCGCCGCTGCGGGGAAGGGTGGTCCCCGAAGTCCCGTGACGGGGGCGCGACGGTGCCGGAGAAGGCGGCGGCCTTCATGCCGGCTCCGCCCGTTTCGGAAGCCGGGTTCCCCGCTCCCGACCCGGCCTGACGGCCGGCCCACCCTCCCCCGCGGAGGGGGGAGGACGATCCACGGATCCGGCCGCTCCCCTCACGGCTCCCGCCGCAGCACCGCGTAGGGCAGATCCCGCAGGAGTTCGCCGAGGTCGGCCCCCTCCCCCGCCACGATCCGCCCCGAGGCGAGGTCGCGCCAGCGCGTCCCCGCCCCGAGATCGACCCGGGTCCCATTAAAGGCCTCACCCGGCCAGACCGCCTCCCCGACGAAGCCCGCCACCAGCCGCGGTACCGCCACGAACAGGTCGCCGCCCTCCTGGCCGGGATCGGTCCGACGGTAGGCGATCACGTGCCCGGCCCGCGCGCCGGTGGCCGGGACGGGTTCGTAGGCGGCGCTCGCGTAGAAGTCCGGTCGCTCGGCCCGCTCGGCCAGAAGCGCCGCGAGGGTCGCCTGCTTGACCCGCCCGTCCGGCCAGTGCGCCAGCAGCTCCGCGGGCACGCCGCCCTGGTCCAGCATCCGCCCCAGGGCCGGGTAGTCCACCGGGCGGCGGTTGTCGGGATCGACGAAGGAGAAGTCCCAGATCTCCGTGCCCTGGTAGGTGTCGGGCAGGCCCGGCAGGGTGCATTTCAGGACCGTCCGGCCGAGGCTCGCCAGCATGCCGAGATGGGCGAGCCGCCGGGCGAAGGGCCGGAGCTGCGCCAGGAAGTCCGAGCCCGGGGCGATCAGCGCGGTGAACAGCTTCTTGACCGCGCCCTCGTAGACCGCGTCGACATTGACCCAGCTCGACCGGCGCTTGCCCTCGCGCATGGCCTTCTCGCCGTAGGCGATCAGCCGGTCGCGGAAATCCTCGATCGCCCCGGCCTCGTCCCGCTCCAGCAGCTCCAGCGGCCAGGCGCCCAGAATGGCCTGGAAGAACATCCACTGGTCGTTGGCGTCGGGAGCCGGCTCGCCGTCGATGCGGGCGAGGTGCGGGCCGGCGGTGCGCTGCCACAGGTCCCAGGCCTTGGCCCATTCCTCCGGGATCTCCGAGAGGGCGAGCAGCCGCGTGCGGGCATCCTCGCCCCGCTTGGTGTCGTGGGTCGCCGTGGTGATCATGGCGCTCGGCCAGTCCCGGGCGCGGGCGATCTGGAGGTCGTGGAAGTGCTCCGCGTCGATCCCGTACTCGCCCGGATCGCCCCCGACCTCGTTGAGGCCGAGCAGGCACGCGTAGCGGTAGAACAGCGTGTCCTCCAGGCTCTTGGCCATGACCGGGCCGGTGAGCTGCTGGAACCGGCGGCGGAAGCGCAAGGCAACCCGCGGATCCGGCCGGCCCGCCCCGGCGGTCTCGATCCGGCCGAGCAGGACGTCGGCGGCGAAGTCGTGGACCGAGCGGTCCGGCAGGCTCGACCAGCGCTTGGCCTTGGCGACGGCGCCCTCGATCAGGCGCACGTCCTCGGGCTCGACCTCGCCCTCCTCCAGCTCCGGCGGCAGGTAGCTCCGGTAGGTCGGGAAGCGCGCGATGATCTCGATCAGCGCCCGGCGGAGCGCGTTGACGGTGAAGTCGCGGGTCCGCCGGTCGGAATCGGCGACCTCCTTGAGGTCGGTGGTCAGCACCTCCAGCTCGCTCGCGAAGCTGATCTCCAGGATCTCGGCCTTGGCGGCACGGAGCTGGAAGCCGTAGGGCTCGTCGAAGCCCGTGGCCCAGGTGTAGAGGCGCTCGACCTTGCCGCGCTTCCCCTTGTCGACCAGGATCCCGTCGAGCTGGTTGAGCACGTCGTAGCCCGTGGTCCCGGCCACCGGCCAGGGCCGCAGCCGCTCCCCGGGCTCCAGGATTTTCTCCACGACCACGTAGAAGCCCGGCCCGACCGCCGCCTGGAGCGCCCTTGCGTAGCCCAGCGGGTCGGCCAGCCCGTCGATATGGTCGATGCGCAAGCCGTCGATCCGGCCCTCGCGGATGTGCCGGAACACGGTTTCGTGCGAGCGGTGGAAGATGTCGGACAGCTCGACCCGCAGGCCGGCGAGCGAGTTCACGTCGAAGAAGCGGCGGTAGTTGATGTCGCTCGACGCCACCCGCCAATGGGCGAGCCGGTAGGCCTGCGCTTCCAGCAGCCGGTGCAGCGGCCCGAAACTGTCCGGGCGGCCCTTGAAGCCGTTGAGCAGGGCCAGCGTGCTGGCGGTGGCCTCCTGGATCAGCGGCGAGACGCCGTGGATCTCGGCGAGCCGGCGCTTCAGCCCCTCGGCCTCCTCGGGGAAGCCTTTGCGGCGGGTCTCGTCGGTGTCGATCGCCATGGCCCGCAGGCGCTCGGAGATGGCGAGCAGCTCCGCGGTGGTGTCGTCGTCCACCGCCCCGATGGCGGCGATCACCCGGTTGAGGATGGTCGGGTAGCTCAGCGGCCGGATCGGCAGCTGGTGCTCGTAGTGCCAGACGCTGAAGGCGCCCTTCTCGGGATCGAATTTGAGCACCAGGGTGCCCTGCTCCAGGGCCTCGCCGTAGCGCTCGCCCAGGAACGGGATCACGAGGTTGCGCCCGGCCCCGAGCCGCTGCCAGTCGATGTCGAAGGCGTCGGCGAAGGGCGAGAGCGAGCCCCATTCGAGCACCGAGAGCCACCACGGGTTGTCGGACCCGCCGACGCCCATGTGGTTCGGGACGATGTCGAGGAGCAGCTTGATCCCGTGGGCGTGGAGCGTCTCGGAGAGCTGGACGAAGCCCGCCTCGCCGCCGAGTTCCGGGTTGATCGCCCCGTGGTCGACGATGTCGTAGCCGTGGGTCGAGCCGGGCCGTGCCGTCTGGAGCGGCGAGGCGTAGACGTGGCTGATCCCGAGCCGGTGCAGGTAGGGGACGATCCGGCCGGCATCCGCGAAGGTGAAGTCCTTGTGGAACTGCAGCCGGTAGGTCGAGCGCGGCGGCGGCGCGGCGAGCCGCGCGGCCCCCGAGCGCGGGCCCCGTGCCTCCGCCGACAGGGCGGCTGCGAGCTTCGCCAGGGGCCCGCCGGGGGCGGCGATGTCCGCCAGCTCCCGGTCGAGCTTGCGCCGCCAGTTCGGGTAGCCCTCGGTGGAGCCCGGCACGTTGGCCTGGGCGAGTTCGGAGACCACGTCCTCGTACTGCACGGCGGTCAGCATCGAGGGCGCCCGGGCGAGGTAGCGGGCGGCGGCCTCGAAGGGCGCGGCATCCGGGGGCTCGGCCGAGGGGAGCAACTGCTCGCCGGCCAGCGCCTCGGCGAGGCGGCGGCGCTCGACGACGCGCTCGGCCCGCTCGCCCTCGGCCCGCTCCTGGTCGTAGAGGCCGAGCGACTGGCGGGTGTCGGTGTCGACCCCGCGCCACCAGCCCACGAAGGTCGGCAGGTCGTGGGTGGTGATGGCGGTGAGCGCGTCGCGCGGATAGGCCGACGGCGCCTTGAACTGTCCGTCGCCTTCCCGCTCGAAGGCGAGGATCCGGTAGCTCAGCACCCCGGCCCGCATCAGCGCGTCCGAGAAGCCCTCCGGGGCGGTGCCGAGATCCTCCGCGATGACGAGGCACTTGTTGCGGTGGCTCTCCAGCCGCAGCACCGCCAGCATCGGCTCGAACGGCATGGCCACGTAGGCCCCGGCCTGGGCGCCCGCGCCCAGCGGGATCAGGAACAGGCGGGCGAGCTGGAAGGCGTGGTCGATCCGGATCGCGCCGGCATGGCGCATGTTGGCCTGGACCAGGGTCCGGAAGGCGGCGAGCCCGTCGCGCTCCATCTCCAGCGGGTCGAAGGCCGGCAGGCCCCAGTTCTGGCCCTTGGGCGCCAGCAGATCCGGCGGCGCGCCGATCGACACCTTGTCGGCGAAGCGCTCGGGATGGGACCAGATCTCGGAGCCGCCCCGGTCGGCGCCGACCGCGAGGTCGCGGTACAGCCCGACCCGCATGCCGGCGCCCAGAGCCGCCGCGGAGGCCTCTTCGAGCTGCCGGTCGGCGAGGTATTGCAGCCAGGCGTGATAGCCGACCGCCTCGGCATGCTCCGCCGCGAAGGCCCGCACCGCCTCCGTGCCGGCCCGGCGGTACGCGTCCGCCCAGTCGCCCAGCCAATGCGCGCCCTGCCCCCGGAAATGTCCGACAGGGCCTCGAACAGGGCGTGGCAGGGCGACCTTTCCGGTATCGGTCGTCCAGAGCAGCGAGATGTAGTCGGGGCTGGTCAGGGCGGTGATGCCCGCCACCGCGAAGGGCAGGCAGGCGATGATCGAGGCGGAGGCCTTGGCCTCCATGCTCATCGCCTGGACCTTGCCGCGCATCTTGGCGCGGTCGCGCAGCACCGTGGACAGGTTGTTCAGCGCCTCCGACAGGTTGCCGCCCGACTGCTGCTGGATGTTGATCACGATGGCGAAGAAGTTCACCTCGGCGGTGGGCACCCGCTCGAACAGCCGCGTGCACGCCTCGCCGAGCGACAGGCCCATGGCCTGTGTCTCCACAACGGTCCGGAACTCGCTGCGCACCGGCTCCTCGGCCTCGCGCGAGACCATGCGGAAGCAGTCGCCCACCGGGATGCCGGTTCGGATGCCGCGGACCACCACGTCCACGGCGTTGGGCAGCTCCTTGTTGAACTTCGCGATGCGCTTGAGCCGCAGGTGGCGCAGCAGCCACGCCGGCAGGCCGAAGCCCCCCGCGAAAGCGGCCCCGAGCGCCCGGCACCAACGACGCCCCCGCCCTCGCCCAGGCCGATGTCGGCGTCGCGATGAACACCGGGACCGTGGCGGCCCGCGAGGCCG
>NZ_BACT01000896.1:0-1577 GCF_000333255.1 Methylobacterium sp. B1
ACCTCCGGGTCGAAGGCCGAGGTGACGGCGAAGACGAGGCGGCCGCTCTCCGTGGGGATCACACGGCCCTGGCGCATGTCGTCGATGAGGCAGGCGGCGAAGTCGTTGGAGCCGGCCGCGCCGTAGAGCAGCCCGGTCCGCGGGCCGCGGCGCACCCGCGCCACCGCGAAGGGCATCAGCGCCTCGTCCTCGCGGCCTTCCTCGACGCCGACCGGCATGAAGTACTCATGGCTCTCGCCGTTGGCGAGCTGCACCTGCAGCCGCGGCAGCAGGAAGCGCGCGCTCCCGTCGACGTCCTTCAGGGCGGCGCAGTCGACCACCTTCGTGGCCTTGATCCGCGAGCCCTTGGCGCCGAACCAGCGCCGGCTCGTCAGGAACGGCGGCACCACCGTGCGCTCGAAGGCGACGCGCTCGCGCCCGCTCATCAGGGTCTCGATCCCGCCGGTGAGCACCAGGGTGAACAGCTCCGGCGGCTCCTGCTGCGGGCCGACCACCCCGGAGCGCGCGGCGCTCAAGCTGAACCAGTAGAAACCGTAGGACGGTAGGGTCAGCAGGTAGGGCAGATCGCCGATCGGCGGGAACTCGGTGCCGCCGGTGAGCTCGATCGGCACCGCGGTGCGCAGTTCCGACAGGTCGAGCTGCACCGCCTGGGGCGCCCGCGACAGGTTCGCCACGCACAGGATCCGCTCGTCCTCGTGCTCGCGGATCCAGGCCAGGACCTTCCGGTTGCTGGGATAGAGGAACTGGATCGTGCCGCGCCCGAGGGCGACGCTGTTGTTGCGGATCGCGATCATGCGCCGCGTCCAGTTCAGCAGGCTCGTCTGCGCCTGGGTCTGCGCCTCGACGTTGATGGCGTCGAAGCCGTAGATCGGGTCCTGGATCGCCGGCAGGAACAACTTCTGGGGGTTCGCCCGGGAGAAGCCGCCGTTGCGGTCCGGGGACCATTGCATGGGCGTGCGCACGCCGTCGCGGTCGCCCAGATAGATGTTGTCGCCCATGCCGATCTCGTCGCCGTAGTAGAGCACCGGCGTGCCGGGCATCGACAGGACGAGGGACTTCATCAACTCGATCTTGCGCCGGTCGTTCTCGAGGAGCGGCGCGAGGCGGCGGCGGATGCCGAGATTGATCCGGGCGCGGCGCTCTGCGGCGTAGAACGACCAGAGGTAGTCACGCTCCTCGGCGGTGACCATTTCGAGCGTCAGCTCGTCGTGGTTGCGCAGGAAGATCGCCCATTGGCAGCCCTCCGGAATCTCCGGGGTCTGGCGCATGATGTCGGTGATCGGGTGCCGGTCCTCCCGGGCGATCGCCATGTACATCCGCGGCATCAGCGGGAAGTGGAACGCCATGTGGCATTCGTCGCCGTCGCCGAAATACTGGGCGGTCTCCTCCGGCCACTGGTTGGCCTCGGCCAGCAGCATCCGGTCGGGGTAGCTGGCATCAAGGGCGGCGCGGATCTTCTTGATGACGTCGTGGGTCTCGGCGAGGTTCTCGCAGTTCGTGCCGTCGCGCTCGATCAGGTAGGGGATCGCGTCGAGGCGCAGGCCGTCGACGCCCATGTCGAGCCAGTAGCGCATCAC
>NZ_BACT01000895.1:0-2251 GCF_000333255.1 Methylobacterium sp. B1
GATGTAGGTGCCCCAGTCCTGGTGGAAGCCCTGGCGGGGATCGGCGTGCTCGTAGAGGTGGGTGCCGTCGAACTGGCCGAGCCCGTGGGCGTCGAGGGGGAAGTGGCCCGGCACCCAGTCGAGCAGCACGCCGATCCCGGCCTCGTGGGCGGCGTCCACGAAGGCGGCGAAATCCTCCGGCGTGCCGAAGCGGCTCGTCGGGGCGAACAGCGAGACCGGCTGATAGCCCCAGGACCCGTCGAACGGGAACTCGGTGATCGGCAGCATCTCGATATGGGTGAAGCCCAGATCCTTGACGTAGGGGATCAGCCGTTCGGCGAGCTCCCGGTAGGTCAGGTAGCGGTTCCCCTCCTCGGGCACCCGCGCCCAGGAGCCGAGATGGACCTCGTAGACCGAGATCGCCGCGTGGCGCGGGTCCTTGGCGCCGCGGGTGCTCATCCAGCCCGAATCGCGCCAGTCGAACTCGCCCGACCCGTGGGTGACCGAGGCGGTCTCCGGCGGGTGCTGGGCCGCGAAGGCGACCGGGTCGGCCTTGAGCGGCACCAGGGCGCCGTCGGGGCCGCGGATCTCGAACTTGTAGCGCACGCCGGCCTTGAGGCCCGGCACGAACAGCTCCCAGATGCCGCCGTCCTGCCAGAGGCGCATCGGGTGGCGGCGCCCGTCCCAGTCATTGAAGTCGCCGACGACGCTGACCTTGCGGGCGTTCGGGCCCAGACGGCGAAGCGGAAGCCGTCGATGCCGTCGAGCTGGCCCGACTGGGCGCCGAGCATCCGGTACACGAGGTTGGTGCCGACCTCGCGCAGCGTCGCCACGTCGTACTGCTCGATCGAGGAGCCGAAACCGTAGGGGTCGTAGCGGCGGCGCTTCGTGCCGTCCCAGGATTCGACCTCGATCTCGTAGAGCGGCCGGTGCTCGCCCTCGACCCGCGCGACCCAGAATCCGTCCGGATGGCGCTTCTCGAACGGCACGGTGCGGCCGTCCATCACCAGGGTGGCGGCCCGCGCCTCGGGGAGCACGGCGCGCACCTCCCAGGCCTTGGGCCCGACCCGGTGGGGGCCCAGCACCGAGAACGGGTCGCCGTGGTTGGCCGCCATCAGGGCCGCGATCGCGTCCGGATGGACGCTCGGCGTCTGCGCGACGCCGGAGCCCGGGACATCCGCGTTCCGCGCCGTCCCCGCTTCCGGGGCGGCCCGTCGTGCGAAGGTCTCGTCGATCGCCGTCATTCCAATGCTCCGGGCTCGTGTCCGTCCGTGTCCAGAATGGTCAGAACCCCACGGGCGGGGATTTCGATCCAGTCCGGCCGGTTGTTGGCCTCGTAATCGACCTCGTACAGGGCCTTGGTCAGCAGGCAGAGGCGCAGCAGCCGCGCCCGGCTTCCCAGGTCGGTCACGGCGGCGCGCGAGCCCTCCACCGCGGACTCGTAGCCGGCGAGGAACGCCGCCTCGATCATGCCGCGCCACGCCGTGGCGGCGTCCCGCGCCCGCCCATCGGAATCGGCGAACCGGGCGGTGATCTCCCGGATCACCGTCTCGGCGCCGTACGCGAAGGAGCGCATCAGCCCGGCGACGTCCCGCAGGGGCATCGACTTGGCCCGGCGCTCGTCGGCCGGACGCGAGGGCTCGCCCTCGAAGTCGACGATGATCAGGTCGTTCTCGGCGACCAGCACCTGTCCCAGGTGGTAGTCACCGTGGATGCGGGTCTTGTGGGCGCCCCGGACCGGCTCGGCGGTGAGCGCGGCGATCAGGGCCTCGACCTCGCCCCGGCGCTGGCCGAGTTCCGCGCAGGCCGGCTTGCCGGCATCGAGCCCCCGGTCGGCCAGGCCCTTGAGCGCCCGGAAGGCACGCTCCGCCTGGTGGCGGGCGTCGCGCGCCAGCACCGCGAGATCGTCCCCGGTGAACGGCTCGGCCGCGAAGGCCGGATCGTCGGTCTCGATCGCCAGCGCCGCGTGCAGCTCGGCGGTGCGCCGCCCGAGCAGATCCGCCCAGGGCCGGTGGGCCTGGAACGCCTCCTCGGGGCTGGCGGCCTCGCTCTCGGGGGTGAGCACGACGGTCTCGAAGTCCCGGCGCAGGCCCTCCAGCATCAGGGTCCAGGCATCGCCCTGGTTCACGACGAATTTCTGAAGGATCGCGAGGGGCCGTCCGGGTCCCGTCCTCGGCGACGTGCTCCAGCGTGCCGAGCAGGGCGGGGGTATTGGAGAAACCCGCCTGCTTCGGGGAGGAAGCCCCCGACCTCGATCTCGGGATGCAGCCCC
>NZ_BACT01000894.1:0-1590 GCF_000333255.1 Methylobacterium sp. B1
TGGATCTCACGAGGCCCGCCGCGGATCTGGTCGGGTCCAAAATCGGCCTTCGCGCTCAATGCCGCGGTCGCGCGCACCGCCGACCGCATGATGGGCCAGCTTCTCGATATCAGCGCCTGAGGGCGGGCAGGGCGAGGCAGGCCAGGACCGCGGCCGCCGCGAACAGCAGCGCCACGCCGACGAGCCGATACGCGACCACACCCACCAAGCCGCCGCCTAGGAAGGCGCCGACGGTCAACAGATACAGCCGCAGCCGCACCGGATCATGCGGTTTCAGCCGATCGGACGCGGATGCGTCGCGGTCCAGCCAACGCGCGAGCTCGATCCCGATATCGGTGATCATGCCGGTCACGTGCGTGGTCCGCACCCGCGCCTCGGAGATCTTGGTCACCGCCGCATTCTGCAGGCCCAGGATGAAGCTCAGGCCGAGGACAAGGGTGTGGCTCCGGACCGGCTCGGCAAGCGGCAGGACGAGCAGGCCCACGGCGACGAGGAGGAGCGCCTCCGCGCAGACGCTGTAGGCATATGCGCCGGGACCGGCCTTCCGGCGGCGGCGCCGGATCATCAAGGTCGAGGTCGTTGCCCCGAGCACGAACAGGACCACGATCAGGCAGGCCTGCGCGGCGAGGACGAGATCGCCCGTGCCTGTGCGGTCGGAGATCGCCGAGACGTTCCCGGTCATGTTCGAGGCGTAGAGGCCGACCGCGTAGAACCCGGCGGTGTTCAGCGCGCCGGCCACCCCCGCGAGCGACAGGGCGAGCGCCCTGTCGGCCGCCGGGCTGCGCGTCTCGCCTTCGTGGACCAGCATGGAAGCGTCGGTTGAGTGTCGGAGGCCGAATCGGCCCGATGCCGCCGCCGTCTTAAGCCACGCGCCCGGGCGCCGTCACGGCACCCGGAGCGCCCCTGGCCTCACTAAAACTCACCAGCCGCGATAACCGTAGCCGCCATCCCAGTCGCCGCGCCAGTCACCGTGCCAGTGGCGGGCGGGGCCGTAGCCGACAGGAACCCGCTCGTACGTCACGGTCCGGCGTGTAGCGTAGACCGGCGCATCCTCCTCGTAGACGCGGTAGACCGGGGCCGGCCGTACCGCCACCGGGGCGGGGGCGTAGCCGTAATCGGCATAGCCATAGCCGTAACCGGGCGCCGCATGGGCCTGGGTTGCGGCGCCGATCAGCGCGCCGGCCGCGAGGCCGCCGATGATGCCCGCCGCGATGGCACCGCCGCCGCGGGCTTCGGCGGTCGTGGAGGCCAGGGAGCCCGCGCCGATCAGCGCGGCGGCCGAGAGCAGAGCGATGCGTGTCATGACCTGTCTCCAGAAAACCGGGGACCGCCTGCGGCGTCCCGGATCACGAGAGAGACAGTGCCAAACCCGCGCTGCACCGAAGCTGAAGCCGCCCTGCAGCAACTGTTCAGCTTGTCGGCGCGCCCTCCGGATCGGGGGCGGTCCGGATGTACCCGCGGGAGATCAGGCGGCTGCGCTCACGGGTGCGCCGCTCGGCCTCCATCAGGTCGGACAGAGCGTCGGCGATCGCGCAACGCAGGGCGATGCCGGCATCGCCGCCGGCAAAGCCGAGATACGCAGTGCTGATC
>NZ_BACT01000893.1:0-2358 GCF_000333255.1 Methylobacterium sp. B1
GCGACCGCCCGGAAGCCCGCGCCGCCCGAAATCATTGNCCCGCCGGGCCGGTATCGCTATGTTCCGCCGCGCCCGGCGGGCCCCGTCCCGCCGACGTCTGAACCCTTTCCCGCCGAGACCCGCGACCCGCTACCGACATGTCCCAACGCGTGTGCATCTCGCTCGACGCCATGGGTGGCGACCACGGGCCCACCACGGTCGTGCCCGGCGCAGCCCTGGCCCGGGAGCGTCATCCCGGCACCACCTTCCTGATGTTCGGCGACGAGGCCGTGATCGCGCCGCTGGTCGCCAAGGAGCCCCGGCTCAAGGATTGCGTCGAGATCCGCCACACCAGCGTGGCCGTGGCCATGGACGACCCCGGGCGCGCGCGGGCAGATTCGCCGCGCGATCGGTCACGGGGCAGGCGAGGGCCGGATGGCAGGCAAGGCGGTACCGCACTTCCACAACGAGCCGGGCGTGCCGGTGATCACCGTGGGCGTGAAGGAGTTCATGTGCATCGGCGCGCTGCCGCCGTTCGACCACCCGCACGTGTTCCTCGACATGGGCGCCGACAACGAGATCATCTGCCAGTACTGCTCGACGCTCTATCGCTACCGGGCCGGCCTGAAGGCCGACGAGGCGGAGCCGCAGGCCTGCGTGTGGCGGGACGACGCCAAGCTCGCGGCGGAGTAGGCGCCGCCCCCCGTGCCCTCTGACAGGCCATCTCTGCGGATCGGGATCGTCGGTGCCGGGATCGGCGGGCTGACGGCGGCTTTGGCGTTGTCGGATGCCGGCCATGCCGTGACGGTGATCGAGCGCCGGACCGGCTTCAGCGAGGTCGGGGCCGGGATTCAGATCTCGCCCAATGCGAGCCGGGTTCTGGCCGGCCTCGGTCTCTCGGCCGCCCTGCGCCGGGCGGCGAGCGAGCCGCCGTCGGTGGAGATCCGGGCCCTCGACAGCGGCCGCCGCATCGGCAGCGTGGCGCTCGGCGCGCAGGCGCAGGCGCGCTTCGGCGCGCCCTACTACGTCATCCACCGCGCAGACCTGCAGACCCTGCTCCTCGACGCGCTGCGCAGTCGTTCGGCGATCCGACTGATGATGGGCCGCACCGTGACGGCCGTCGCCCAGACACCGTCCGAGGCCGCCCTCACCGTCGAGGGCGCGAGCGGTGCCCAGGATGTCGCCTTCGACCTCGCGATCGGTGCGGACGGGATTCGGTCGCGCCTGCGCGCCCATCTCGATACGGCGCCGCTTCGCCCGGGCCAGGCCGCAGCGTGGCGGGCGCTGATCCCCATGGAGGCGGTACCGGAGGAGTTGCGCGGCGCCGCGACCGGTCTCTGGCTCGGCCGAGGCCGGCACGTGGTGCATTACCCGGTGCGGGACGGCCAGTTCCTCAACGTCGTGGCGGTCGTTCCCGAGGCGGTGAGCGACGAGGGCTGGGGCCGCCTCGGGGAGCCGGCCGTCCTGCGCGGGCATCTGCGCGGCTGTGCCGGGCCGCTGCGCGACCTTCTGAGCCTTCCGGATTCCTGGCTGGTCTGGTCGCTCGCCGACCGGGCCGTGGCGCGTCCGCTCGCTCGCGACCGGGTCGCGCTGATCGGCGACGCGGCCCATCCGGTCCTGCCCTACCTCGCGCAGGGGGCGGCCCTGGCGATCGAGGATTCCGCAGTCCTGACCCGTGCCCTCGCGGACCATGCGGATGTGCCGGCGGCGCTCGCCGCGTTCTCGGGCGCGCGGACCGCCCGGGTGCGACGCGTCCAGAAGGCGGCACGGAGCAACGGCCGCACCTATCATGCCGGCGGCGTGGTGGCGCTCGTGCGCAACGCCGTGATCGCCCGGCTCGGCCCGGACGGCATGCGCGACCGCTACGCCTGGCTCTACGGCTGGACGCCCCCCGCTTGATCGGGCCCGCCGCCCCCGCTACCGAGGGCGCATGCGGACGTGGCGGAACCGGTAGACGCACGAGACTTAAAATCTTGCGGCCGCAAGGCCGTGCGGGTTCGAGTCCCGCCGTCCGCACCACCCCGCCATCGCGACGCCCCCGTCCGTGCGGTCGCAACCGGTTCGCAGCCCCGTGAAACCCAGCCCGCGCACCGCCCGTCGGACCGGGGCGCCGGAGGAGAATGGCGTGGTCTACGTGCTCATCATCATGCTGGCCGGCTCGGGCTCCGCGATCGGATCGGTCGAGTTCAACAGCAAGCAGGCCTGCGAGGCCGCCGCGAAGCAGATCGCCGAAGCGGAGCGGCCCTATGGCGGGGCCTCCCCGGTCACCGTGTGTGCGCCGCGGGGTTGAGACGCCTGCGGCGCGGGTCGGCCGGGATCGGTCGCATTTGAGCGATCACCGAAACCGGCTCTGTCGTCTCCCTGCCAGGTCGCCCGCGG